>NZ_JBDGJH010000027.1:0-98972 GCF_057656995.1 Mycobacterium sp. Soil_C_30
GGATGCCCGCCTCGGCATACCGCGGCGCGGCATCACGATGCACGTACGCGCTGGTGGCCTCGAACACCAGATCCGGCAACTCACTTTGCGCCAACAACCACTCCACCCCCTCGTGACTGGTCTCCAATCCCAGCTTGCGGGCCCGCGCCAACCCCTCACTGTCGGGATCGATGCCGATCATCCACCGCGGCTCCAACCAGTCGGAGCGCAACAACTTGTACAGCAGGTCCGTACTGATATTGCCGGAACCGACAATCGCGACCGTGGCCTTATCAGGCATCGATGATTCCCCTTGCTATTCGAAAGTCAGCTCTACAGAACCCAACCCAGTGAAATCTGCGACGAAATGGTCGCCAGGGTGTGCATCTATCGCCCTGGTGCACGAGCCCGGCAACACCACATCACCGGCCTTCAACCGCACCCCGAACTGATCGACCTTGCGCGCCAACCACGCCACCGCGGTCGCCGGATTGCCCAACACGGCATCACTGCGCCCTTCGGCGATCACCTCACCGTTGCACCGCAGCACCGCGCCGATGTTCTTGACGTCGATGTCTGTGGGAGACACCCGTTCCGGACCCAACACCCAGCCGGCCGACGACGCGTTGTCGGCGATGGTGTCACACAACTTGATCTTCCAGTCCTTGATGCGGGTGTCGATCAACTCGATGGACGGCACCACTGCCGCCGTCGCGGCCAACACATCGTCCTCCGTGCACCCCGCCCCCGGCAGGTCGTCGGCAAGAATGAACCCCACCTCCACCTCGACGCGGGGATACAGGAACGTACCGACGGGAACGGGCTTGTCCTGGAACACCTCCATCTGGTCGAGGAGGTGGCCGTAATCCGGTTCGTCGACGCCCATCATCTTCTGCATGGCCTCGCTGGACAGACCCACCTTGTGACCGATCACCCTGGCACCGTCCGCCACCCGCTGCCGAATATTGATCAGCTGGATCTCATAGGCGTCGACGACGTCGATATCGGGACAGCCAGCGGTCAATGGATCGATGGGTACCCGGGTGCGCTCGGCCTCCGCGAGTGCCGCCGCCAGCTTCGCTCGGAGCTCGTGCCTGTCAGACATCAGAACGTCCCGCCATGGCCTTGACGTTCAACCCACCGAGAGAGTCAGTGCCCACTTCGGCGTTGTGCGCATGGGCGAAATGGTGCAACCCGAAGACAGAATCCATGCCGTTGCGCAGACCCATCTGGTCCTCGCACTGGTTCACCGCCTTCTTCGTCAGGGCCAGGCCGAAGCGCGGCATGGCCGCGATCCGGGACGCCACATCGAACGTGGCGGCCTCGAGTTCGTCGCGGGGCACCACCCGGTTCACCATCCCCACCTCGTAGGCCCGCTGAGCGGTGAAGCGATCAGCGGTGAAGAGGATCTCCTTGGCGAACCTGGGGCCCAGCACCCAGGGATGGGCGAAGTACTCCACCCCCGGAATGCCCATCTTCACAACAGGATCGGAGAAAAAAGCGTCGTCCGCGGCCACGATCAAGTCACAGACCCAGGCAAGCATCAGCCCACCGGCGATGCATGCCCCGTGCACCATCGCGATCATCGGCTTCGGAATGTCGCGCCACCGCCGGCACATCCCGAGGTAGACCTCCATTTCCCGGGCGAAACGCTGATCACCACCGGGCTGACCAACGTGGTCCCACCACATGACCGCCCGATTCTCGTAGTGGACATGGTGGTCCCTGCCGGGTGTCCCGAGGTCGTGCCCCGCGCTGAAATGGTCACCGCTGCCGGCAAGGACGATGACCTTGACGTGCTCGTCGTCGACGGCTCGGGCGAATGCCGCGTCCAAGGCGTATGTCATGACCGAGTTCTGCGCGTTCCGGTAGCGCGGACGGTTCATCGTCACCAGTGCCACTCCGTCGCTGACCCGATAGGTCACCACGTCGATCTCGTCGTCCAACTGATGGTCTCCTCACCACTGAAGCTGTGGTTCATGGTCTGTCGTTCGGGGAACGGGCGACAGCACGGCGTCCACTCACCGGAAGTCGGCTGCCTCACACTCACCCGGTCGACCGGTGAATGGAACCCTTCCTCCGACGGCAAGAAAACGAATGGCAGGCTCGGGCGCGAGGTTGTGGGACGACAGGGACGGAACGAAGTAGCGATGGCAATCAACACCGACGAATTGACTTTTGAGCTGCGCGAGATCGCCGCGGAATGCGGAACCTTGCGCTACTACGACAGCGGCGCGGGCGAACAGACAGTGCTCTTCCTGCACGGTTCCGGGCCGGGAGTCACCGGATGGCGGAACTTCCGGGGCATCCTGCCGACGTTTGCACGGCGGTTCCGCTGCTTGATCCTGGAGTTCCCCGGCTTCGGCGTCACCGACGACATCGGTGGGCATCCGATGATGACTGCCCAAGCGGCCGTCGTGCCGTTTCTGAACTCCCTCGGTATTGACACGGTGGACATCGTGGGCAACTCGATGGGGGGCGGCGTGGGAATTCACATCGCCATTCACCACCCGGACAGGATTCGTCGCCTGGTGACCATCGGTGGCATCGGCACCAACATCTACAGCCCCGGGCCCAGCGAGGGCATCCGGTTGCTCCAGGAGTTCACCGAGGATCCCACCCGCCAGCGCCTGGTCGACTGGCTGAACTCGATGGTCTACGACCCGGCGCTGGTCACCGACGAGTTGATCGAGGAACGGTGGAACTTGGCCACCGATCCCGACACCCTGGCAGCCGCCCGGCGGATGTACGGCAAGGCGGCCTTCGCACAGATGATGGCTTTCCTGCGCAACTCGGACGCTCCCCTGCCGTGGGCGCAGATGCACAAGGTGAGGGCACCGACGCTGTTGACCTGGGGCCGTGATGACAGGGTGAGCCCACTGGATATGTCCTTGATCCCCATGCGCACCATTCCCCACGCAGAGCTGCACGTGTTCCCGAACTGTGGGCACTGGGCCATGATCGAGGCCAAGGCTGCCTTCGAGGCCACCGTCCTGTCGTTTCTCACCCGCACCCCCTGACCGCGAGCAGCCCGTCAGGTCTTGGCGCTCAACCCGGCGTCCACGATGAGCTGGGTGCCGGTGATGTAGCGCGCGTTGTCCGAAGCCAGGAACAGGACGGCGTTGCTGACGTCTTCCGGGTCCACCCAGGGAACCGGAAGCAGGTGGCGGGCTGCCAGCACCTCGGCGACGTCCTCGGCGGTGGGGTTGTCGAGATCGGGCCGCAAACGTCGGAAGGTCTCGTCGTTGATCACCATGGCGGTGCCGACGGCACCCGGATGCACGGTGTTGACCCGAATCTTCCTGTAGCCCAGCTCGTTCGCCAAAGATTGCATCAGCCCGACGACGGCGTGTTTGGTGGCCGAATAGTGCGCCGAGTTGGCAGTACCCCGTAAGCCGCTGGTGGAGCTGACGAGCACAACAGAGCCGCCCTCGGCGCCGATGTGTGGCACCGAGGCGGCAACGGTGTGCCACACCCCGGTGAGGTTGATCGCCACCGTCTGATTCCACACCTGTTCAGGCAGTTCGGCTGCAGGCGCGCGGCCGATGTGGACGCCGGCATTGGCCACCACGATGTCGAGCCGGCCCAATTCCGCGACGGCGCCGTCGATCGCCTGGCGCATGGCCGCCAGGTCTCGGACGTCGACGAGCCCGGTGACACAACGGCTGCCGCGCAGCCGAACCGCGGCCGCGGTGACCTCCAGATCCTCTGCGGAGGAATCGACGTCGAGTGCGATCACGTCAACTCCCGCGTCGGCGAACCGCGTGCAGTGCACGCGGCCCGTACCTCGTGCAGCCCCGGTGACCACGACCACCTTGCTGTACAAGCCGGTCATCACTCGGCTTTCAGCAGCTCGAAACCCTTGTAGCCGGCCTCGGCCACCTCGGCGCAGATGTCCAGATACACGCCGAACCCACCGATGAAGAGCATGAACTTGCGGGGTTTGCCCGGCACATTCGCTCCCATGTACCAGGAGTTTGCCTTGGTGAACAAGGTGGCGTCGGCGCGACGGGCGCATTCGACGCCCCACTCGTCGACAGCTTGTTCGGTCGCTTCGATGGCCTGGTAGCCGTGGTCGTCGAGGTGGTCGATGCAGTCCGCTATCCAGTTCACGTGGGCCTCGGCGTGCAGAACCATGTTGGCCAGCACCGCCGGGGCGCCGGGGCCCGACACGATGAACATGTTCGGGAAGCCGTCCACCCCGAGCCCGAGGTAGGTGCGGGGTCCGTCGCTCCAGTTGTCGCGCAGGATCTTTCCTCCGCGACCGATGATGTCGATCTTGGCCAGGGTGCCGGTCATCGCGTCGAAGCCGGTGGCCAACACGATGGCATCAACGTCGAAGTGTTCGTCGGAGGTGTTGATACCGCTGGCGTCGATGGACTCGATGGGCGTCTGGCGAACACTCACCAGCTTCACGTTCGGCCGGTTGAAGGTCTGGAAGTAGTTGGTGTCGGTGCAGATTCGCTTGGTACCGATCGGATGGTCGTTCGGGATCAGCAGCTCGGCCACGTCGGGGTCGTCGATGACCGCTCGCACCTTCTCCTCGTAGAAGAGTCTCGCCTGTTCGTTTGCCTCGGCGTCGGTCATCTGGTCGCGGAAGGTCTTGGAGAACAGCACACCTCCGAGCTGCCAACGCTTCTCGAAAGCCGCGCGCCTCTCTTCGGGTGAGACCTCCATGGTGAGCTTCGGGTGGGCGATGTGCGGCGAACCGCCACCACTGCGCCAGGACAGCCGGCGTCGCTCGGCGTAGTTCGCCTTGATGTCGGCGACATCCTCGGGCGACAGCGGCCGGTTTCCAGCGGGCACACTGTAGTTCGGGGTCCGCTGGAAGACATACAGCTGCTCGGCCTGCTCGGCGATCACCGGGATGGACTGAATGCCCGAGGATCCCGTGCCGATCACCGCCACCCGCTTGCCGCTGAAGTCCACACCCTCGTGCGGCCAACTCGAGGTGTGGTAGATCGCCCCGGCGAAGGAATTCAAACCGCGGAACGCCGGCGTGAGCGCCGCGGACAACGGACCAGTTGCCATGACGACGAACCGGGCCATCACCGCGTCACCGGTGTCGGTGGTGACCGTCCACAGCAGCGACTCCTCGTCCAACACCGTGGAGACCACTCGGGTGTTGAAAGCGATGTCGCGGCGCAGGTCGAGTTTGTCGGCGACCCAGTTGATGTAGCTGAGGATTTCCGCCTGCGTGGCGTACTTCTCGGTCCAGTTCCATTCCTGTTGGAGCTCTTCGGAGAACGAGTAGCAATAGTCGACGCTCTCCACATCACAGCGGGCACCCGGGTACCGGTTGTGGTACCAGGTGCCGCCGACGTCAGAAGCTGCCTCGAAGACGCGGACCGTCTTGCCCTGCGTCCGGAACTTGTGCAGCGCATAGAGTCCGGCGAAACCGGCACCGACAACGATGACGTCGATGTACTTTGGGGAGCCAGCGGCGGTATCCACGTCGGTCAAATTAGACGCCGACGCGCGACAGCGCAGTCAAGTTTCCCGGTCACTGGACGTCAGACATGCACCGTCCCGGCCACCGGACGTGGTGCTCCCGCGGGCGCCTGTGCGCGCGCATGATCCGGGTGTGTCATCGCCACCACCGTCTCGAAGCGTGAAACTCACCGTGACCGAGGTGATCGAGGAATCCCACGATGCCCGGTCGCTGGTCTTCGCGGTAGCCGAAAGCGAGCAGGCGCGGTTCAGCTATTTGCCCGGACAGTTTCTGACGCTGCGCGTACCCAACGAATCCGGCGATGCGGTAGCCCGGTGCTATTCGTTGGCGAGTTCACCGCACACCGACTCGGCACCGAAGGTGACCATCAAACGGGTCGACGGCGGATATGGATCAAACTGGTTGTGCGACAACGTGGCTGTCGGCCATGTGATCGAGGTGCTGCCCCCGGCCGGCGTGTTCACGCCGCGCAACCTGGACGCACACCTCCTGCTCTGGGCCGGCGGCAGCGGTATCACCCCGGTGATGTCCATCCTGAAATCGGCGTTGGCTCGAGGCGCCGGAAGGGTCACACTGGTCTACGCCAACCGGGATGAACAATCGGTGATCTTCGCCGCCGAGCTTCGCGAACTCGCAGCCGAGCATCCGGACCGGCTGACGGTGCTGCACTGGCTGGAGTCGGTGCAGGGATTGCCGCGTCAGTCGCAACTGACCGCTCTGGCCCGCCGTCTGGGCACAGCAGAGTCCTTCATTTGCGGCCCGGCCCCGTTCATGGCGGCGGTTCAAGCGGCCCTGCTCGATGCCGGAGTACCCAAGACTTCGGTAAACGTCGAGGTGTTCACGTCCCTGACCGGCGATCCGTTCGCCGAGGTCGAGCCGGTGGGGCTGACCGACGCGGACGCCGACGCCCCCACCGTGCAGGTCAACATCGACGGACAACAGCACCAACTGCGGTGGCCGCGTCAGGCCACGCTGGTCGACGTGATGCTGTCGGCAGGGCTCGAGGTGCCGTACTCCTGCCGCGAGGGTCAGTGCGGCTCGTGCGCAGCCACTCTGCTCAGCGGCGAAGTCGACATGCCGGCAAGTGACATCCTCGAACCCGAGGACATCGAGGCCGGGACCATCCTCGGATGCCAGGTCAGACCGGTGTCTGACGAAATCGAGGTGGAGTTCTGACCGCGCACATTCCATTCACCGGGATCGCGTCCGGCGGCGGAACCAAACCCCATAGACCATCGAAGACAGTCTCACGAAAGAAGGCGCACTCATGACCGAGCGGGTTATCGACCGCGTGATGGATCTGGCCGACCAGATGCGCGAACAGGCCTGGGAGGCCGAGAAGACCGGCCAGCTCACCGACACCACCGTCAAGAACATGAAGGCGGTGGGCTCGATCCGCCTGCTGCAGCCGGCCGAGTTCGGCGGTGACGAAGTGCACCCGCGCGAATTCGCCGAAACCGTCATGGCCACCGCCGCCCTGGATCCAGCCGCGGGTTGGGTCAACGGTGTTGTCGGCGTACATCCATACCAGCTCGCCTATGCCGATCCGGCTGTCGCGAAGGAGATCTGGGCCGACGACGTCGACACCTGGATCGCCTCGCCGTACGCCCCCCAGGGGGTGGCCAAGCCGGTGGACGGCGGCTACATCTTCAACGGTCGCTGGCAGTTCAGCTCTGGCACCGACGCGTGTGACTGGATCATCCTGGGCGCTCTGGTGGGCGACGCCGACGGCAAGCCCGCGATGCCGCCACAGATCCTGCACATGATCCTGCCGCGCAAGGACTACGAGATCGTCGCCGACTCCTGGGACGTGGTGGGCCTGCGCGGCACCGGCTCGAAGGACGTGATCGTCAAGGACGCGTTCGTGCCGGCGTACCGCACCATGGACGGGATGAAGGTCATGGACGGCCGGGCCCAGATCGAGGCCGGCATGACCAAGACGCTCTACAAGATGCCGTGGTCGACGATGTTCCCCCTGGGCATCAGCTCGGCCACCATCGGCATCTGCGAAGGCGCGCTGGCCGCCCACCTCGACTACCAGCGCGAGCGGGTGGGCGCCAACGGCACTGCCATCAAGGACGATCCCTACGTCATGTACGCCGTCGGTGAGGCCGCGGCGGACATCCAGGCCTCGCGCCAGGCCATCCTGGCCAACGTCGACCGGATCTTCGACATGGTCGACGCCGGCCACGAGATTTCTTTCGCGGAGCGGGCCGCGGTGCGGCGCAGCCAAATCAAGGCGGTCTGGCGTGCGGTGGCCGCCGTCGACCAGATCTTCGCCCGATCCGGTGGCAACGCGCTGCGGATGGACAAGCCGCTGCAGCGCTACTGGCGCGACGCCCACGCCGGTGTCGCCCATGCCATTCACGTTCCTGGCACCGTCTACCACGCGTCCGCACTGAGTTCCCTGGGTGTCGATCCTCAGGGTCTGTTGCGGGCGATGATCTGACCGAAAGGGCCATACTCCATGACTAACCTGTTCAAGAGCCTCGGCTACGTCACCGTCCAGACCGCCGACATCGACCGTTGGCGCCACTTCGCCTTCAAGGTGCTGGGTTTCGCCGAGGGCAGCGGCCCCGACGAATCCGCGCTGTACCTGAGGATGGACGAGCGAGCAGCGCGCATCATCGTCGTCCCCGGTGACGCCGACCGCATCGTCACGATCGGTTGGGAGGTCCGCGATCACGAGGCTCTCGAGGACGTCAAATCCGCCCTGGACGCCGCGGGCACGCCCTACAAGCAACTCTCGCTGGACGAGGCCGACGAACGCCGCGTCGAAGAGGTCATCGCGTTCGAGGATCCGGCGGGCACCTCGCTGGAAGTGTTCCACGGCGCCGTCCTGGACCACAGCCCGGTGGTGACGCCGTTCGATGCGCGGTTCGTCACCGGCGCACAGGGTCTCGGCCACGTCGTGCTGCCTGCGCTTGACGTCAATTCCGTATTCGACTTCTACACCACCGTCTTGGGTTTCAGGTCCCGCGGCGCCTTCCGGGTGCCGGTGCCCAAGGAGTTCGGACCCGTGCGGGTACGTTTCCTCGGGATCAACGAGCGACACCACAGCCTGGCGATCTGCCCGGCCACCACGTTGCGGGATCCGGGGCTGGTGCACCTGATGGTGGAGGTGGACAGCCTCGACGCCGTGGGCCAGGCGCTGGACCGGGTCAACACCGACGGCTTCCAACTGTCGTCCACGCTGGGCCGCCACACCAACGACAAGATGGTCTCCTTCTACGTGCGGGCCCCTGGCGACTGGGACATCGAGTTCGGCACCGAAGGCATGAGAGTGGACGAAAGCCACTACACCGCAGAGGAAATCACCGCTGACAGCTACTGGGGTCACCAGTGGGTCAGTGATCTGCCGGCAGCCATGCGGCCATGACGTCGAACGAGGCTCTTCATCCCGTCCCCGCCGCTGAGATCACGCGTTGGGATCACGAGGCCGACGTGGTGATTGCCGGGTACGGTGTCGCCGGCGCCGCCGCGGCGGTGGAGGCGGCCCGGGCCGGCGCCGACGTGCTGGTGCTGGAGCGCACCGGCTCCTGGGGTGGTGCAGCCGCCATGGCCGGCGGTTTCATCTACCTGGGCGGTGGAACCGAACTGCAGAAGGCTTGTGGATTCGAGGATTCTGTCGAGAACATGGCGGCCTATCTCAACGCCGCGATGGGCCCCGGTGCCGATTCCGACCGCATTGCCGACTACTGCGCCGAAAGCGTCGCCCATTTCGACTGGCTGGTCGGCGCAGGAGTGCCGTTCAAGGCGGAGTTCTTCGGCGAGCCGGGCTGGGAGCCGATGGGCGACCAGGGCCTGATGTACAGCGGCGGGGAGAACTCATACCCTTTCAACACCATTGCCACCCCGGCTCCCCGCGGGCACGTGCCGCAGATGTCGGGCAAGAAGCAGGGCGAGGCCAGCGCCGGCTACATGCTGATGAAGCCGTTGGTGGACACGGCAACAGCGGCCGGCGCCAAGGCTGTCTACGACGTCCGGCTGCAGGGGCTCGTCGTCGAATCCGACGGCCGGGTGGCCGGAGTGACTACCAAGCAGTACGGCGCAGACGTGACCATCCGGGCCCGCCGGGGCGTCGTGCTGGCCACCGGCAGCTTTGCTTACAACGACACGATGGTCGCGGCGTATGCACCGCGGATCGCCGGCCGGCCGGCCGCGTCCATCGAGCAGCACGACGGGATTGGCATTCGACTGGCCCAGGCGCTGGGGGCCGACCTGGCTCACATGGATGCCACCGAGGTCGCGATCTTCGCCGATCCCCAACAGCTGGTGCGCGGCATCCTGGTCAACGGCCGGGGGCAGAGGTACGTCGCCGAGGACACCTACCCGGGCCGGATTGGGCAACTCACGCTGTATCACCAGGACAACACCGCGTACCTGATCATCGATGGCGACGCGCAGGCCGAGGCCATGGCCTCACTGTCACCCCAGCTGATGCTCCGCCCGCCCACCTGGGTGTGCGACACGGTGGCCGATCTGGAGGCCGAGATGCGGTTGCCGTCCGGTTCACTGCAGGCCACGGTCGCGGCGTTCAACGCCGGCGCCGAGCAGAGCGAGGATCCCCTGCTGCACAAGAAGCAGCAGTGGTTACGCCCCATCGGGTCGCCGGTGGGAGCCATCGACTTGCGGGAGAGCACGGGCGGTTTCACGTTGGGAGGGCTGCGCACCACCTTCGACGGAGAGGTGTTGCACGTGAGCGGTGATCCGATTCCCGGGCTGTTCGCGGCCGGCCGTTGCGCCGCTGGCCTGGCGGCGTGGGGATACACCAGCGGAATCTCGCTGGGAGACGGCAGTTTCTACGGACGACGCGCTGGCCGGCGGGCTGCAAGCGGCTGATCGTTGGCTAGAACTCCCGAATCGGCCCACGCGGGGCCGGATCAGCGGTCGACCTGCTGTTACCCGGTCCCGCGTCGGCGTTTCTGGGGGCCGCCCGGAGTGACCGGAATGGATCGGCGCGTTTGGTGTGACACGGCGCACCCCGCTGTGATACAAACAGTTATATTCCTAATAGGAATATGTGATCCGCTTCTCAGCCCCTAGGAGGCGTCTTGACTGCCGTGGCCGAACCCCTGTCCGAATCCACCACCCCCAGCGCCGTGATCGACCGGGTGTCGTTGGTACTGGACGCCTTCGACGGCCCCGGCCGACTCACCCTGGCGCAGATCGTGCGCCGCACCGGCCTGCCCCGGTCATCCGCACACCGCATGCTGGAACGTCTGGTGCAATTGCGCTGGCTGCGCCGCAACGGCCGCGACTACGAGCTCGGCATGCGGCTGGTGGAACTCGGTTCGCTGGCAGTGCATCAGGATCGGCTGCACAAAGCCGCCGCCCCGCTGCTGCACGACCTGCACCGGGCCACCGGCCTGGTGGTCCAACTGGCCGTGTTGGACGGGTCCGATGTGATGTACCTGGACAAGGTCGGCGACCGAATGGCGGCCGCGCTGCCCAGCCGCGTGGGTGGCCGTCAACCGGCGCACTGTACGGCGATCGGCAAAGTGCTGCTGGCCTACAACCCTGATGCCTGCGATGAGGTGGACCTGTCCAATCGACGCACCAAGTTCTCCATCGCCAGTGCCGCCCAACTGGCCGCCGAGTTGGACAAGGTGCGCGCGCACGGGGTCGCTTTCGACCGCGAAGAGGCCCTGCCCGGGTTCGGCTGTGTTGCCGCGCCCATCGGTGGACAGGGTGAGGCCGTGGCGGCACTGTCGGTGTGTGGCCCGATGAACCGGATGAGCTTCGACCAGCGACTGGCCGCCCCGGTGCGGATGACCGCGATGGGCATCTGGCGGAACGTCGAAGACGGCACTCAGCGGGTGGCTCCCACCCTGCAGCAGGTGCGGCCGCTGCGTGGCGGGCCCGCCTCGCGCCCCGCGAACGACACCGTGAGCATGCTGCCGGCATGACCGCCGACACCGCCGGAGCGACGCTCGACCCCCAGATCGCCGGGATGATCGAAGCCCTGGACAGCGGTTTCCCACCGGTCCAGACCATGACCGGTGCGCAAGCACGCGCGATCATTCGGTCGCGGCTGGTCGTCTCCCCCGATCCCGAAGCTGTCGGCAGCGTGACCGACTACCAGGTCGACGGACCGGGCGGATTCATCCCCGTGCGGATCTACCGCCCGCACCGCACCGGAGCGGCGCCGGTGCTGGTGTACGCCCACGGCGGCGGGTTCGTTTTCTGTGATCTGGACAGCCACGACGGCCTGTGCCGTGACATGACGAATCGTCTTGGCGCGGTGGTGGTCTCAGTCGACTACCGGCGGGCGCCGGAAAGCACCTGGCCGGCCGCGGCCGAGGACGTGTACGCCGTCACCCGGTGGGCGGCCGACAACGCCGGATCGCTCGGTGGCGACGTCTTCAGGCTGGCCGTCGGCGGCGACAGCGCCGGAGGCAACCTTGCTGCGGTGACCGCGCTCATGGCACGGGATCGCCGGGGCCCGAACTTGATTGCCCAGCTGCTGATCTATCCGATGCTGAATCCCGACTTCGGCACCGAGTCCTACCGCTTGTTCGGGAAGGGTTTCTACAACCCGGCGCCGGCGCTGCAGTGGTACTGGGATCAGTACGTGCCCAACGCCGCAGACCGCGCCGACCCCTACGTTTCCCCCATCCATGCCGACCTGCGCGGCCTGCCGCCCGCGGTGGTGATCATCGCCGGGCACGATCCGCTGCGCGACGAGGGCTTGGCGTATGGAGAGGCGCTGGACGCGGCCGGGGTGCCCACGGTGATCAGACGGTTCGACGGCGGGATCCACGGGTTCGTCACGATGCCAAGCCTCGACCTGGCACAGGCTGCCCGGGCCCAACTGTGCGCCGACACCAAGGCGCTTCTGCACGGTTGACCTCCGACCAGCGGAGACGTCGGTACCGATAATTCACCTGCCATCCGGACGGGTGCGAATGTGGCTTCCACCCGGGTGTGTGTGGTACTGCCGGTGTTCGACTACAGCGAAGCGAAAACCTCCAGCGAGCCCACGGTTCCGCGGTTCGCCTTGACCCGTTCGACGAGGACCCAGCTGCCGTCGCGGCGTTCCCACCGGTCGCGGTAGTCGCCCAATGTGTGAAAGGTCGTCAAGGGGTCATGCCGGGATAGATGTAGATCGCGGACATACGCACAACTCGTGGCATTATCGCCGTCCACCTCGATGAGGATGTTTCCTAGAAGATGTTGTGTAACACCGCAATTGTCCAGATATGTCCGAATGAGATCGATGACCCCGGCACTTCCCTCCACCCTGCCACTGCCGAAATCACCGACGGCGTCCTCACTGAGGATGGCAGACATCCCGACCCAATCCCGATCGTCCATTGCACGCGCAAAAGTGATGAGTGCGCGCTCGATGGCACGCTCATCAGCCATCCGGGCAACAATGGCGGTCTCGTCCATACGGTTTCTCCTGTCGATGATCGGTTCGCCAGACGGCGGTCCAGATTCAGGATTGAAATGCAGTCGCTCGCTCACCGGCAACTCCGTGGTCTGACGTCGTCACTGTCGACTGAGCTGTCGTCGGGGCAATCCCAACCTGCGGCTTCACTCTAGCTTCGAGCGTTCTGCAACTCCATCCGCGTCCGCGTCAGGTGAATCGTCTTGATCCTCCAGTGTCCATCGACCTTCTCGTAGGTCTCCTGATAGTGCCCCGCTCCGTGCAGAGTCTGACCGCCAGGGAAATCTACGATGTCGGCCATGGCCCAGATACCCACAGCGGCCGTGGGCGAGACCAACTCCAGTTCCGGAGTTGGCCATGATGAACTGTCACACAGTCTTTCAAGACCTCACTGATCGAGTCAACGAGAGTGTCGACACCCTCCCAGCGCGAGCTACCCGCCTGCGCCTCCCCCGATTCTGCCGGCCCCACCGCATTGGCAAATACCGCCACGACATCTGGGGCAAACACTGTGCGCCACGCTTCCCAGTTCTTGGTGTCCAGCCAGCGGAAGTAACGTGCCTTCAGCGAGCCTATGGCTTGCAGTTCCCTATCCGCGTCGCCGTGTTGAATCATCTTCCAGCGCTTCCTCTCGCACAACACTCACCCGCTCCAACTCCACGATTCTCAGCCCAGTCACGGGTCACGTGGTGAACGCTCTCCCGGTCGGCGGGTTGGGCGCGCCATGGGCAATGTCATTCGCGCCAACCTTCTTGCCGTGCGACCAGGCAGCGTTACCGGCGTCAACACCACCACCGCTCTACACGGACCGGCAGCCACATCGGGCGAGCCCGACCGCAGCCGGGGCGTCCACCGTGGGTGACACAGTCTGGGGGTGGCATCCACGGATCCGTCACGATGCCCAGTCGTGAACTCGCACATGCCGCCCGGGCCACAGCAGCGCGTCAACACCACGGCCCTGCTCGACCGCTGACGTCCCGACCACCGGGAGTCACCCACCGGTGCAGCCCCGTCAACTCCTACTGTCGACGTATGGCTGACGGCGCGGTATTTGTCATCGACCGGGTGACCACCCGGCCCGGGTGCGCCCGGCGGTTCGTGGACGCCTATCTCGAGTCGTACGCCCCTGGCGCTCGGGACCGTGGAATGTCTCTGCGCGACGTGCTGGTCAGCCCGCCCATCTGGTTCGACGATCAGCCCAACACCATCACCATCACCTGGACGCTGCCCAGCGCCCAGGCGTGGTGGGAAATGACCTGGAAAGGCCGCCCCGATCCCACTGTCGGCCAATGGTGGTCCAGCATGGACGAATTGGTTCTCGAGCGCACCCGCAGCGTGGCCGCCGACGCCACCGATGTCGAGGAACTCTGTGACATTTAACGTGATTCGGCTGGCGGACATCGCCGACGAAACGGCGCGGGACGCCCTGGTCGAGACGTTGCATGCCGAGGCGGCCGGTTCCGGCGCCCGCGATGTGCTGGTCGAGCCGACCCTGCCCGGTGTCCGCAATGGCGGAGATGTGCTGCTGCACCTACGATTCGATCATCGCGCAGACTGGGACGCGGTCGCGCACCGCATCGACGGACAGCTGCTGGCACAGGCGGATGTGCAGCGGGTCAACGGCGCGACCTATCAGGGCAGCCCGGTGACCGGTGTCGGCGGTAACGGCAGCATTTATCGCACCCTGTTGCTGCGGGTGGCCCCCGGCACCAGCGCTGCGCTGGTGGAACAGTTCGAAGAAGATCTGCGCCTGCTGCCGCGCTATGTGCGCAGCATCCACTGCTGGCAGTTGAGCCGCGTGGACGAGGCGGTGGGCACCTCGCCGTGGACGCATGTCTTCGAGCAGGAGTTCACCGACGTCGAGGGTCTCATGGGCCCCTACCTGATGCACCCCATCCACTGGGCTCATGTCGATCGCTGGTTCGATCCAGAGTGTCCCGAAGTGATCATCAGGGACCGGGTGTGCCACAGCTTTTGCCGCAACACCACCCCGGTGCTGGCCTGACCCCGGACGGGAGTTCGTCATTGGTACCTATGCTGTCACCGGGTCCGCTTCAGGGATGGGCGGCCACACTTCGCAGCAACTGCGGGCCGCCGGCCACACCGTGATCGGGGTGGACCTGCACGACGCCGAGGTGGTAGCTGATCTGTCCACCCCGCAAGGGCGTCGGCGTGCGGCCGCCGAGGTACTCGCACGCTGCGATGGCCTGCTGGACGGGGCCGTCATGGCCGCCGGTGTGGGCCCCGGCCGCGGCCAGGACCGCCCACCACTGATCGCGAACGTCAACTTCCTCGGTGTCGTCGAGTTGCTCGAAAAATGGCAACCCGCCCTGGCCGCTCATGGCAGCTCCAAAGTGGTTGTGCTCAGCAGTAATTCGACGACATGCACGCCGATCACGCCAAACCGTGCGGTGCGCGCGCTGCTGGCTCGCGACGTGGACAAGGCGTTGCGCACCACGCGGCTGTTCGGTCCGGCCTACGCGGCCATGACCTATTCGGCGTCCAAGATCGCGGTGACCCACTGGTTGCGTCGCGCGGCTGTCACGTCAGCGTGGGCCGGTGCCGGCATTCGACTCAATGCGCTGGCACCCGGTGCGGTGATGACACCGCTACTCGAGGAACAGCTGGCCGATCCCCGACAGAGCAAAGCTGTCCGCGGTTTCCCGGTCCCCGTCGGTGGGTTCGGGGACCCCGCGCAGCTGGCCCAATGGGTGTGCTTCATGCTCTCCGATGCCGCCGATTTCCTCGGCGGCAGCGTCATTTTCGTTGACGGCGGCACCGACGCGCATTTCCGGCCGACAGACTGGCCCTGCACGGTACCGGCGCGCGGGCTGTTGACCTATGCGCGCCGTTACCGCAGCTAGCTACAGCCCGGCCGGCAAAATGTTCGGGTTCGCCGCCGCTGGAGGTTCTAGCGGCGGAAGTACCTCCGAACCGTCCAGTGTGTGTACCGGCAACTGCTGTGACCACGGGTAGTGCAGGCTGAACGCCAACAGACCGGTCCGCTCGGCGGCCGGCAGGTGGCACATCGCCAGCACGGTCTCGGCCAGGTATTCCACCGGCTCGGTCGGAAAGGTGTCCGGGATCAGCGCCGCAGCGCCCGGAGTACGGACCGCGGTGGACGGCCCGACACAATTCACCGCGATGTTCTCGTCCACCAGCTCGGCTGCCACACCTTGAGTGAACCGGTGCAGCGCTGCCTTCAATGATGCATACACCACGTCGCCGGAGCTCTTGTTGTACTCGCGGAACGGCCGCACCGGCGCCAGCCCGGTCACTGACCCGATGTTGACGATCCAGCCGGCGCCCTGTGCTCTCATGTGCGGGATAGCTTCCTGCGACAACACAAACGGTGTGCGCAGGTAATGCTCAACGGTGCGGTCGAACGTCTCCATCGACATCTGCTCAACCACCGAATAGTCGGCGTAACCCGCGTTGTTGACCAGGATGTCCAGCCGGCCGGTGCGCTCGAGTACATCCTCGATCAAGTGCCTGCGCTGGTGATCGTCCTCGAGGTCGGCGGCCACAGCATGCGCAGTTCCGCCGGCTGCCTCGATCAACTCGACCGTCTCGCCGATCGTGCCGGGGATGGCCGTCACCGCACCGGCGCGTACCGACGGTGACGGGGTATGCGAACGCGCTGTCACCACCACCGTGGCACCCTCGGCAGCCAGGCGCTGGGCAATCGACCGGCCGATGCCCCGGCTGCTCCCGGTGACCAGCGCCGTCTTACCGTCCAACAATCCCGTCACGGGGTCATCACCTTCCCGCCCAAGGTGAAGTGGTCTTCGATCGGCGCGCGGTGCTGTTGCCACAACTCGATCAATCGCCATGGCGTGGAGACCACCACCCTGCCTGAGTCTGACCGGTAATAGGTGTGCGCGTTCGGGGTGTGGCACCACACTGTCTTGGCCATCGCCTCGTCGATCTCGACGACGTAGTCGTCGTAGGCCTGTTGGGTGACCTCAATGGTGGACGCACCCTGGGATGCCATCAATTGCAGGCATTCGATGATGTAGTGCGCCAGGACCTCCATGGAGAAGTTCGCTCCGGCGCCGTGTCCGGGGCTGTAGTTGGGTGCGGACGTGATGAACAGGTTGGGGAACCCGGGCACGGTGCCGCCGCGATAGGCGCGTGGGCTGTCGCCCCACTCCTTCTGCAGCGTGTGGCCATCGCGGCCGCGGATGTCCACCGTGGACAGGAAATCCAGGTGATAACCGGTGGCGTAGATGATGACATCGAGGTCGATCTGGCGCCCATCCTGGGTGACGATGCCCGCCTCGTTGATCGACGCCGGTTCGCTGGCCTCGACGTCGACGTGGTCGCGGGTCAGCGCCTTGTAGTAGCCGCCGGGATCCCGGATGATCCGTTTGCCGTACGGGGCGAAGTCCGGCGTGACTTTCTTCGCCAGTTCCGTTCCCTCACCGAAGGTCTCGCTGATGTACTTCATGCACATCTGGAGCAGCACGTCATTGGCCGGCGAGATCGACAGATGGTCTTTCTGCCACTCCGGGTCCTGCAGGATCACCGGGTAGTTGTTGTCGGAGGTGGCCCAATACGACTTCACCCGGTGCCACTTGGCGAAGTACGGCAGCGTTCTGCCGAGGTAGCGCCGAAATTCGGGGACCTTGTCGGAGAGCCGCTTGCGCGGTGCCACCCAATGCGGCTGCCGCTGGAACACCGTCAGGTGCTCCACCTGGTTCACGCAGGCGTCGACGATCTGCACCGACGTGCACCCCGCGCCGATGATGGCCACCCGCTTGCCCGTCAGGTCCAGCGTGTTGTCCCACTGGGCCGAATGCACGCTGACGCCGGCGAAGGTCTCCCGGCCGGGGAAGTCGGGCCACCGCGGTCGGTTCAGGTACCCGGCGGCCGTCACCACGACCGAGGCGTGGCTGACCGAACGCTGCGCGTCCCGGTCAGTGGCGTGGATCTGCCACTGTTCGCGCTTCTCATCCCACCACAGCGCCTCGACCTCGGTGCCGAATCGGGTGTGCTTGCGCAGTCCATACTTGTCTGCCAGCGCCACCAGGTAGTCCTGGTACTCCGCGCCCTGCGGATAATAATTGGACCAGTCCGGCTTCACCTCCCGCGACAACGAGTAATACGCCGACGGGGTGTCGACCCCGATGCCGGGATACGTGGTGGTCAGCCAGGTGCCACCCACCTCGTCGTTGCGGTCGAAGATCTGGTAGGCGACACCGGCGTCAGCGGCGGCCAGTGCGGTGACCATCCCGGCCAGCCCGGCGCCGATGATCGCCACAGTGGTGTCACCGGGGATGGGGACTGTGCGCGGCAGGGTTGGCTGCGACAACTGGAATCCGCCTTGCTCCAGCAACAACGGCACGAACTCCGGCCCGACCTCGGTGCCCAGTGCCAACGGCGCGATCCGCGCGAACAACTCCGGGTCATCGGCGGCCACGCCGCCGGTGCGGGCCGGCGCCTGCAACGCCGCGATCAGTTCCTCCACCAGCTCTTCGCGGGTATCGGCGTCGGTGACGCCGATGAACTCCGGCGGGTCGGGTTCGTGGGAGATCCTCGGTCCGAATCGGTCCACCACCGACAGATCACCGGTTATCTGGGCCAGCACGGCGAGGAGGACGCCTGCGTCGGCGTCCCGCAAGTGCCCCCTCAGCTCGTCGAGGTTTGCGGGCACGTCGGGGCTGTTCGTCGAACGATCAAGCGCCGTCCCGACATTGGCTTCAGTCGTCACGTCATCGAGTATCAGAGCCCGATACACCGAGCGGCATTGTGCTGCCTACTGAGCGGGACATCAGAGCGGTTTTGGCCTCGCCGCGCCATACGCTTCGTCCATGCACAGCATGCTCTCCGATCTCGACGACGCGGACGCGGTGATCGCCCGCGCCCGCAGCCATGTGATCGGTGACATTCCGAGACGCTCAGCCCGCACGTACCCGGACAAGGTCGCGATCATCGACGGTGACACGACGCTGACCTTCGCGGAGTTCGACCGGCTCGTGGAGCGTGCCGCAGCAGCTCTGCACGACAAAGGTTTTGGGCCAGGTGACCGTATTGCGCTGTTGTCTCACAACTGCTGGCAGTACGCGGCGCTGGCCTTCGCGACCGCGCGCGCGGCGGTGGTCCTGGTTCCCGTCAACTTCATGCTGACCGCCGAGGAGATCTCCTACCTGCTCGGGCACAGCAAAGTCAGCGGATTCGTGGTGGAGGACCAACTCATCCCCGTCGCCGAGCAGGCCATGCGTGCGGGCGGCTCGGTGACCACCAGGGTGGCCCTGCGCACCCGCGACGGTATGTTACCCGGCGACTGGGAGGATTTCGACCACTGGCTCGATACCGACGCCGTGGCACCGCGCCCGCACATCGACGACGACCAGCTGCTACGCCTGATGTACACCAGTGGCACCGAGTCCCGACCCAAGGCGGTGATGCACAGCAGCCGCAGCCTGATGTGGCAGTACGTCAGTACCATCGTCGCCGGCTCGATGAGCTCCGAGGACATCGAAATACACTCGTTGCCCTTGTACCACTGTGCGCAGCTGGACAACTTCCTGGCCACCGATCTGTACCTCGGTGCCACCAGCATCATCTTGCCCCGTCCGGACCCCGACATGGTGTTGCGCACCATCGAGCGATATCGGGTGACCAACTACTTCGCCCCGCCGACGGTGTGGATCAGCCTGTTGCGCAGTCCCCTGTTCGACAAGGTGGACTTGTCCAGTCTGCGCAAGGGTTACTACGGCGCTTCGGCGATGCCCACCGAGATCCTTGCCGAGATCCGCGAGCGGTTGCCCCACCTGCAGTTGTGGAATTTCTACGGCCAGACCGAAATGGCGCCGCTGGCCTCGGCTCTGGGCCCCGCGGAACAGGATGCCCACGCCGGATCCGCAGGCCGCCCCGTCGTCAACGTCGAGACGACCATCCTGGGCGAGGATGACCAGCCGGTACCCGCGGGCACGGTCGGAGAGATTGCCCACCGCAGCCCACACCTCATGCTCGGATACCTCGATGACCCGGCCAAGACCGCGGAGGCGTTCCGCGGCGGCTGGTTCCACTCCGGTGATCTCGGCTACTACGACCAACACGGCCTGCTGCACGTCGTGGACCGCAAGAAGGACATGATCAAAACCGGCGGCGAGAACGTCGCCAGCCGTGAGGTCGAAGAGGTCCTCTACGGGCACAACGGCATCCAGGAAGTGGCGGTCTTCGGGCTGCCCCACCCGTTGTGGGTGGAAGCGGTGGTGGCTGCCGTGGTGCCACGCGAGGGGCAGGACCTCAGCGAGGAGGACGTCATCGCGCACTGCCGCCGGCACCTGGCCGGTTTCAAGACTCCCAAGCACGTGTTCTTCGTCGACTCACTGCCCAAGAACCCCAGCGGAAAACTACTCAAACGCGCACTGCGCGAACGCTTCGACGTCAACGCCACATCGCTGTAACTCCAGCTCCGAAAGGACCTTCTGTCGTGTTCAACGGCCGGATCGCGCGCTTCGACGCGCCTGGCACACCGTTTCGGCTCCACACCGTCAGCCTGCCCGAGGTGGGACCCGGCGAGATCTTGATCAAGGTGAGCCGCACCAACATCTGCGGTTCGGACCTGCATGCCTGGCACGGCACCTTCGCCACCGGCGGACTCGGCGGTCAGCTGCCCACAGTACTGGGTCACGAGATGGTCGGCGCGGTGGAGGCAATGGGCGACGGTGTAGCCACAGACTCCAACGGCCAGCCGCTCACCAGTGGTACTCGCGTCGTCTTTCCGTACTTCTACTCCTGCCACAAGTGCCGCAACTGCTTGCTCGGCAGACGCGGCGCGTGCCTGAATCTCTCGATGGCCATGCTCGGCCGCGCCGACGAACCGCCTTACTACGTCGGCGGCTACGGCGACTACTACCTGCTTCCGGCGGGAGCGGTGGTCTACACCGTTCCCGACGCCGTTTCCGACGACATCGCCTCCGGCGCCAACTGTGCACTCTCCCAGGTGATGTACGGCTTGGAACGGGTCGACCTGCAGCTCGGCGAAACGGTTGTCGTGCAGGGAGCAGGGGCGCTCGGTCTGTACGCGATTGCCGTCGCGAAGGCGCGTGGCGCAGCCCAAGTGATCGCCATCGACGGTGTGCCCGACCGGCTCGAGCTCGCCACCGCGTTCGGCGCCGACGTGGCGATCGACCTCAACGAGGTCGCCAGCGTCAAGGACCGGGTAAAAGTCATCCGCAGAGCAACCGGGGGCCACGGTGCCGACGTGGTGGTGGAGGTGGTGGGCCACCCGTCGGCCATCGACGAGGGCCTCAAGATGCTGGGCCAGTTCGGCCGCTACGTCGAGATCGGCAACATCAACATCGGCAAGACCTTCGAGTTCGATCCTTCGCGGTTCGTCTTCGGCAACAAGACCATGGTCGGGGTCTCGCTCTACGACCCCGTCGTACTGTCGCGCGCCCTGACCTTCCTGGAGCAGCATCAGGACACTCTGCCGTTGGATCGACTTGCGGCAGCGCAATATCCGCTCGAGGACATCAATGAGGCCTTCGCCGCCGCCGACGGCCGCCGCGATGTCCGCGCCAGCATCGTCCCGTGAGTCGAAAGGACCTCATGCACGACTACCACCGCACCTCCCTGTTCATCGACGGCGGCTGGGTCAGCCCCTCGGGGGCCGGTTCCATCGACGTGGTCGACCCGGCCACCGAAGAAGTCATCGGTGTCGTGCCCAACGGCTCCGCCGATGACGTCGACGCCGCCGTCGCCGCCGCCCGGCGGGCATTCGATCCGCTGATCAGCGTCGCAGAGCGCAAGGATCGATTGGCGCGGGTGATCGCTGCCATGGAGAAGCGGCTGCCGGACATCGCCGAGACCATCACCCGCGAGATGGGTGCACCGGTGCGCATCGCGCAGAGTGTGCAGACCCAGGTTCCGCTGGCGGTGGCTCGCGGTTTCGCCGACGTGCTGGATACCTTCGAATTCCAAGAGCGGGTGGGCAATTCGCTGGTGGTCCGCGAGCCCTACGGCGTGGTGGGTGCCATCACACCGTGGAACTACCCGCTGTATCAGGTCGTGGCCAAGGTTCTGCCCGCCATTGCCGCGGGCTGTCCCGTGGTGCTCAAGCCCAGCAACGAGGCCCCGCTGTCGGTGTTCGAGTTCATCGAGGCGGTCGACGAGGCCGGGTTGCCGCCCGGCGCCGTCAACCTGGTCTCGGGCAGCGGCCGGGTGATCGGTGAACGCCTGGCCGAGCACCCCGATGTCGACTTCGTCTCGTTCACCGGGTCCACCGGCGTGGGGCAACGGGTCGGTGAGCTGGCTGCCCGCTCCATCAAGAAGGTGGCCTTGGAACTGGGCGGCAAGTCGGCCAACGTCATTCTCGAGGGCGGTGACCTGTCCACCGCCGTGAAGGTGGGGGTGGGCAACGCGTTCCTCAACGGTGGGCAGACCTGCATGGCCTGGACCCGCATGCTGGTGCCGCAGTCCCGCTACGACGAGGCCCTGGAGCTCATCACCGCGGCGGTGTCCCGCTACACCGTGGGTGATCCCCAGGACCCCGCCACCCGCATCGGCCCGTCGGCCTCGAAATCGCAATGGGAGACCGTGCGCGGCTTCATCGAGCGCGCTGAGCAGGACGGAGCGCGGCTGCTCACCGGCGGCGCTGACAAGATCCGCGACGTCGGCTACTACGTGGCGCCGACGGTGTTCGCCGACGTCGATCCCGAATCCGAGCTGGGCCAGGAGGAAGTGTTCGGTCCGGTGCTGGCGGTGATCCCGACCCGGGATGACGCCGACGCACTCCGCATCGCCAACTGCACGCCTTACGGACTGTCAGGGGCGGTCTGGGGACCCGACGTCGAGAGCGCCACGGCATTCGCCCGCGCCGTGCAGACCGGTCAGCTGGACATCAACGGCGGCATGTACAACCCGGTGGCTCCATTCGGCGGCTACAAGAAGTCCGGGGTGGGCCGTGAACTCGGCCGGGCCGGCTTCGAGGAGTACCTGCAGACCAAATCCCTGCAACTGCCGAAGACGGACTCATGAGCACCGCCCTGGAGATCAGCAGCAGCGGGTCAACCCAGATTTGGACCATCAACCTGGCCGACGTGGGGAACGCGATCACCGAGCCGGGATTCATCACCGGCTTGGAGGCCGCCGTCGTCAACGCCAACGGTGACAGCACCATTCGCGCCGTCATCCTCACCGGCGCCGGCAAGATCTTCTCCGCCGGCGGCAATGTCAAGGACATGGCCGACCGGCGGGGGATGTTCGGCCTGGATGCTCTTGACCAGCGACGCGCCTACATCGATGGCATCCAACGGGTTCCACGCGCGTTGAGCCGCCTGGAGGTTCCCCTCATCGCGGCGGTGAACGGTCCGGCCATCGGTGCCGGTTGTGATCTCGCGATGATGTGCGATATTCGGGTGGCCTCCGAAAAGGCCTCGTTCGCCGAGAGCTTCGTCCAACTCGGGCTCATCCCGGGCGACGGTGGCACCTGGTTCCTGCCGCGCGCTGTGGGGTACGAACGGGCCGCGGAGATGACGTTGACCGGCGATCGGGTGGACTCCGCCACCGCCCTGGCCTGGGGCATGGTGAGCCGGGTGGTGTCGCACGAGGAGTTGCTGACCGCCGCAATGGAACTCGCCGAACGGATCACCAAGAACCCGCCGCACGCTCTTCGCATGGCCAAACGGCTGCTGCAGGAATCCCGCACCGGCTCATTGGAATCCACGCTGGGTATGGCGGCGGCCATGCAACCGCTGGCGCACCGCGACCACGAACACGAGCAGCGCATCGCGAAATGGAGAACCAGTTGATGCCTCTCCCCCGCCTGGTACCGCCGGCCGCCGGCGACACCGCACACGAGGAACTGCGGGCCGAGGTCCGCGAATTCCTGGCCCGCCAACTGGCCACCGGCGATTTCACCCCGTCTGCCGATGCCTGGCTGACCGGCTGGGATGAGGACTTCACCAGAGCGCTGGCCGAGCATGGCTGGTTGGGGATGACCGTGCCCGCCGAATACGGCGGCCACGGCCGATCGCACCTGGAGCGGTTTGTGGTCACCGAGGAACTGCTGGCGGCGGGCGCGCCAGTGGCCGCCCATTGGATCGCCGACCGGCAGATCGTGCCGTCGCTGCTGAAGTACGGCACCGAGACGCAGAAAGCGACGTTCCTGCCCCGGATCACCCGCGGCGAATGCTTTTTCGGGATCGGCATGAGCGAGCCGGACTCTGGGTCCGACCTGGCCAGTGTGCGCACGAAGGCCACTCGGGTCGACGGCGGTTGGACGCTGTCGGGCACCAAGGTCTGGACGTCCGGTGCGCACCGCGCACACGCGTTCATCGCGTTGGCACGTACCGCTCCGGTGGACCCGGCACACCGGCATGCGGGGCTCAGCCAGTTCATCGTCGACCTGCGCGGCGCGAACATCGAGGTGCGCCCGATCATCTCGATGAACGGCGGGCACCACTTCAACGAGGTGATCCTTGATCAGGCGTTCGTGCCGGACGGCATGGTGGTCGGTGAGATCGGCGAGGGCTGGCAGCAGGTGACATCGGAGTTGAGCTTCGAGCGCAGCGGCCCCGAACGTTGGCTGTCCACCTTCGCGGTGTTGTCGGCGACCACCGATGCGATGGCCGACCAGCAGATCGACCGCGACATCGATCTGGGTCGGCTGGTGGCCCGGATCGCGGGTCTGCACCACATGTCCACTGCGGTGGCAGGTGCTTTGGAGCGACATGAGCCCGCCGATGTGCCGGCCGCCGTGGTGAAGGTCCTCGGCACCACCACCGAAGGTGACATCGTCGACTTCGTGGACCTGCACGTCGGTGACGACCTGCCGCACGACAGGGGATTCCGGGATCTGGTGGCACACGCCGCAGACCAGCGCCCCGGTTTCACGATGCGTGGTGGCACCAACGAAGTGCTGCGCGGTGTGATCGCGCGCGGATTGGGGATGCGGTGACGACGACTGAGGCCGGTGCGCTGGCCATCGATCCGGATCTGACGCAGATGATGGATGCCGTTTTCGCCGAGTACCGGGAAGGCCACCCACCCGCCGGTGCGCTACGGCGTGACGACGAACTGTGGCAGCGTCTCGACGGACTGGGCCTGGCCCGGCTCACCGGCGCTGAGGAGACCGGCGGCAGCGGTGCCGGATGGCTCGAGGCGGCCGAACTGCTCGCCGCAGCCGCCCGCCATGGAGTGCGAATTCCTCTGGCGGAACACGACTTACTGGCGGGATGGCTGTTAGAGGAGCTCGGATTCACTGCAGACGGCGCCATACGCACCGTCGCCATGCTCGACGCGAGCCGGGTGGCACACGCGGTGCCCTGGGCGTCTTCGTCCGACCGGGTGGTGCTGCTATGGCAGGGCGGCGGGCAGATCCGGGCCGCCGACGTGGATCGCGGGGCTCTGCAGATCACGGCAGGTGTCAACCAGATCGGCGAGCCACGCGACTCCATCACGGCCACAGAGGATCTCCTCGGCAGCCTGCCGTCGGTGCCGGCGTCGGAGCGTGTCGCGACGCAACTGGAGCTTAAGGCCGCGCTGGTGCGCTCCATCCAGGTGTGCGCAGCCCTGGACGCCGCGGTGGCACTGGCCGTCGAACACACCGGTTCACGTGTGCAGTTCGGCCGTCCACTGGCCAAATTCCAGGCCGTGCAGAATCTGGTGGCCGACAGCGCCGCGGAAGCGGCCCTGGCCCGGGCCGCCACCGAAGCCGCCCTCACCGCCGCCGTCAGGAGCGACTGGTCGGCCGACGATCTCGGCTTCCGGGTGGCCGTCGCACGCTCGTGCACCGGGCACGCCGCATCGGTGGTGGTCCGTAACACCCATCAGGCGTTGGGTGCCCTCGGCACCACTCGCGAGCACCGGCTGCACGAGTTCACCCGCGCCGCGTTGGCGTGGCGATCGGAGTTCGGTTCGGTGCGTCATTGGGATGAACAGGTGATGGCCACGGCGCTACAGGTGGGCGGCGGCGGGTTGTGGGACCTGGTCGCACGTTGACCGACGTTCCGCTGACCGGGCAACAGCCCTGTTACCCAGACCACTTCGCGGCTTGACTGAAAGCATGAGCAACGACATCGCGCTGTCCGATCTGCAAGAGTTCATCGCCGGCTTCTGGTTCGACTACGACGAAGCGAACTACGACCGCATGGCAGCGGCGTACGCCGAGGACGCCCGGTACTACAGCCGCAGCGACTCCGGTGCAAGCCCGTTCGAGGACTTGATGTCGCCGGAACTCCGAGGCAGGGACACGATCATGGAGTGGCTGAGCGACCATCGGCAGCAGAGCCCCTACCCGCTGCGCCACCACGCCACCAACCTGCACCGCATCGGTATCCAAGGCGATGTGACCCGGGCCCGCTTCTACATTTTCGTCAACCAGATCGCCAACTTTGTTCCGTTCGCGGTCTCCAGCGGTATCGCCGAGGTCGGGGTGCGCCGTGGCGCCGACGGACTGGAATTCACCGATATGGAGGTCATCCTCGACACCACCAATTCGGTGAACCTTGCCGAGCGTGACGCCGCGATCGCAGGCGCCTGACGGGTGGGAGCCCGCGAGACGTTCTCGGGTGGGGTTGCCGTCATCACCGGGGCGGGCGCCGGGATCGGCGCCGGTCTGGCCCGGCATGCTGCAGCGTTGGGGATGACCGTCGTCCTGACCGACGTCGACGGCGACGCCATTGCCGGACTGCGTGACGAACTACGCGCCGGCGGCGGCACGGCTTTCGACATCGTGTGCGACGTGCGCGATTTTGACGCCGTGGAGGTACTGGCGGACCGGTGCTTCCGGGAGATCGGCCCGGTGCGTCTCTTGGTCAACAACGCCGGCATCGAGCAATTCGGCTACCTCTGGGACACGCCCGTGGCGAACTGGCAGCGTGTCGTCGACATCAACATCTCCGGTGTGTACCACGGCATTCGAGCCTTCGTACCGAAGATGATCGAGGCCGGCACCCCAGCCTGGGTGTGGAACCTGTCGTCGATCGGGGGTGTGGCGGTGGTTCCGCTGCAGGCGCCCTACATCATGAGCAAGCACGCGGTGCTGGCGCTCACCGAGTGCCTGGAGCTGGAGACCCAACTGGCTGGTCATGACCACATTCACGTCCAGGCCGTGTTGCCTGGTGCGGTCAAGTCCAACATCTTCGAATCCGCCGGTGGGGTCAGCGACGGCGATGTGGATGCGGCCGAATCGCAACGGGAGGCGATGTTCGACATCAAGGCCGGCGCCATGGATCCGGTGGAAGCCGCCGAGGTGGTTTTCGAGCAGGCAGCCGAGGGCCGGTTCTACCTGCTGACACAGCCGGAGTACGTGAGCTCGGCCATGGCTGAACGCGCCGCGGTGCTCTTCGAACAGCGAGCACCCGTGCTGCGGACCAAGCCGCGCTTCGACCCGGCGAAACACTGAGATGGTCGTTCCCGATCTGGATCCCGACGCCGCCGCCAGGGTGGCATCCTTCGGTGTCATCCCGCCGATGCGGGAGCGTGGTCTGGCCGCGCTGCGTCAGGACCTCGAATCAACCTCTCTCCCAGTGGATTCCCCGGATATGGTGGAGATCGAGGATCGCTCGGCCGACGGCATCCCGGTGCGCATCTATCGGCCGTCGGCCACCGATTCTGCTCCGGTTCTGGTGTATTTCCACGGCGGCGGGCTGGTGCTCGGCAGCAACCGCTCCTTCGAAGGACTGGCTCGCACGCTGGCAGCGGTCAGCGGTGCCACAGTGGTGTCAGTGGAATACCGGTTGGCGCCAGAGGCGCCGCCGCCCGCTCAGTTCGACGACGCGTACGCCGCCACCGTGTGGGTGGCCGCCAACGCTGCCTCGCTGCGGGTGGACCCCCACCGGTTGACCGTCGTCGGTGACAGCGCCGGCGGTTCGCTGGCCGCTGCGGTGGCGTTGGCCGCCCGAGACCGCGGCGGCCCACGCCTGTTCTGCCAGGTGCTGCTGTATCCGGGCCTGGACCGGGACATGACCTGCCGTTCGATCGTCACCATGCCTGATGCGCCGATGCTCACCCGGGCCGACATCGACTACCTGCACGAACTGGCTGATCAAGGCGTGACAACGCCGCCGGACCAGTACCGGGTTCCAGCGCTGGCCGCCGACCTGACCGGGCTGCCGCAGGCCGTCGTGGTCACCGGGGCCTGTGATCCCATCCGCGACTGGGGTGAGCGCTACGCCGAACGGCTGCGCGATGCGGGCGTTCAGACAACGGTGACCAGGTATCCGGGTGCCTACCACGGCTTCCTGATGTTCTCCGGCTCGACTGCGCGCGGCCGGCTGGCCATCGCCGAAACCGGGGCGCTGCTGCGAGCGAAATTCGCCACGCCGCTACGGTTCTGAGCCCTATCCGGTCTCCCGATGACCGGACAGGTGACATTTCCGACAACGTTCACATCCCCCAGAATTCACTCACAACGCCGCATGGCGTCGAAGCAACAAGAGGAGACCCGATGCTCACTGAAGATCGGCGTTTGGAGCTGTCCAACGTCCTGCGGCCGGCATCCCCGCCGAGGGAGATCTACACCGTCTACACCGACGACCAGCGTCAGCGGCTGCTGGACGTGGTCCGCAACGAAGGCCCGTGGAAGCTGATCATCGCTCAGCACTTCGCCTCGGCCGACGAATTGATGGCCACCATGAGCGGAGCGTTCCCCGAAGGATTCGAGCCGTCGCTCGATCTGTTCCTCACCCCCACGTTCCGCGGCTACCTGGCCAATTACGGCGCGGTGCTCTACCCCGAGCTGCACGACGTGTTCTACAACGAGACGTTCCTCGATCACGCCAAGAGCTACTGGAATGCCAAGTACGCCAAGCCCGAACTGATGCTCTTCAACATCAACGGGCCCTGCGCCAACCGCGACCCGGGCCACCTCGACTCCCCCAGCTTCCGCGGCGTGCGCCACGAGAACGCACCGACCTGGCTGTGCAGCGTGATGGGCAAATCCGGTCTCTTCCAGGAATACCTGATCAAGATGGCGCAGGTGATCACCTGGTTCTCGCTCGACGAGAGCAGCGGCTTCACCTACTGGCCGGACGGCCCGCTCAAGGAACCGCGGCGGCTGCTGCCCCCGGTGAACAACCGCGGCGTCGTCGTGCAGAACGAGATGATGGTGCACCGCGGCGAGGCCAATGGTCCGGTCGACCAGCAGACCCCCAAGGGGCTCGCCTTCGACACCGTGTTCACCGGCGATCCGGCCAGCCGCGATCACTGGCTGCTCAAGAACGGCGAGGACGTGGTGGCACGGCACCACACCGACGAACTGCGCTTCCTGGTGCACTGGTCTGCCGAGGTGTTCTCGGATTTCGACGAGCTCAAGAAGAACATGGACCACTCCGACGACCTCACCATCGAGCGGGCCATCGACACCATGGTCAAGGATCTCAACCGCCAGGGCCTGGACCTCAAGATGCCCGACAACCCGCTGCACGACGCGGAGTTCATCCGTACCCTGAACGCCGCTTACGACCTCGGCGGCCCCGCCATCTATCCGGAGGAAGCGCCGTTGTCTGCCTTCCAGATGGCCTGAGCCATGGAGCGTTTCAGCGACCGGCGGGTGCTGGTCACCGGCGCCGGTTCAGGAATCGGGCAGGCCACCGTGGCGCGCCTGCTCGACGAGGGCGGCACTGTCGTCGCCTATGACGTCTCCGCCGAGGGACTCGCCGGCACGTATGCGGCGGCCGAGGCAGCGGGGACCGCGAAGCGGCTCACCACTGCCGTCTTGGACGTCTCCGATGAAGACGCGGTGAATGCTGCTGTGGCGCAGTCGATCAGCGAACTCGGCGGGCTGGAGGTGCTGGTCAACGCCGCGGCCATCCAGCGTTGCGCGCACACTCACCAGCACACGCTGGCGGACTGGAATGCAACGCTCGCGGTGAACCTCACCGGCACGTTTCTGATGGTGCGAGCCGCACTGGCCGCTCTGCTCGAGTCGGGTCGCGGGGTGGTGGTCAACTTCACCTCCACGTCGGCGTCCTTCGCACACCCGTACATGTCGGCGTATGCGGCCAGCAAGGGCGGCATCCTCGCGTTCACCCATTGCCTGGCACTGGAATACGCCAAGCAAGGTCTGCGTGCGGTGAACATCCAACCTGGTGGCGTGTCGACCGCGTTGGCGTTGAGCACGCTGGACAAGATGCCCGAAGGTTACGACCTGGGGCTGTGGGCCAAGCAGACGCCAATTCTGCCTCAGGGTGACGGCGGCGTGCTCGGTGAGCCGTCCAAGGTGGCGTCGGTGATCGCCATGGCCGCTTCCGATGACGGCGCCTTCATCACCGGTACCGAGATCCGCATCGACGGCGGCGCCCACGCCTGACAGGCACACCCTGTAGCGCGAGCGAGCGGGTTTGTACACGACACTCCGGTGTCTGACGTACAAACCCGCTCGCTCGTGCTTCTCTGTCCCAACAACTTCCTAGCAAAGCTCAGTCGCTGACTGCCATTTCGTCGACGATCGGCACCGCGCCGTCCTCCACCGCATCGAGGATCGAGGCCGTCAACTCCGAACACGACAGGAACACCGCCCGCCCCGCAGCGGCCGGCATGGCAGCCGCCTCCTGCCACTGCGGGCAACTGCGGGTAGCCGCGGCACTCCACTGGACGGTGGTCTGCTCCCAGCTGCTCTTGCGCGCCAACACCTGCGCACCACAGTTCCGGCATGCCACCGGAACCATGGGCGCCGTGGCCAATCTATTGTCCGGGCGGATACTCATCAACCCGCGCCCGCTGCAGCCGCCTGTGCCGCGATGTTGGCTTCCACCACCTTCATCCACGCTTCACGCGGACGGGTGGTGTCAATCTCGAACTCGAAGCGGTCCACCATGTCGGGGGTCACGTCGGCCACGTCCACATAGAACTGCTCATACCACCGCCGCAGCTGGTAGACAGGCCCGTCTTCTTCGACCAGGAGCGGATTGTCGATGCGCGCCTTGTTCTTCCAGATCTCGACGTCCTGTTCGAAGCCCATCTTCACGAAGTCACCGAGTCCGATCGCGGTCTGCATGGCAAGTTCGTCGGTCAGTTCCGCGGACTTCTTGACGATGATGCCGTACTGCAGGACGAAGGAATTCTCGTCGATCGGGTAATGGCAGTTAATCAGGACAGTGCGGTGATCGATGTTCTCGTAGTGGTAGGTCAGGTCATCGATCATGAAAGAGGGTCCGTAATAACCGGCCACCGAGGTGGTGCCCAGCATTTTCGGGCCTTCCAGGGGTTGCAGGTCCCCGCGACCGGCGCTGTTCATGTACTGGATCGCCACGTGGCCTTCGAAGATGTTCTTGAAGTGCGTTGGCAGCGAGCCGTGGATGTAGAAGAAGTGCGCCATGTCCACGACGTTGTCGATGACTTCGCGGCAATTCGTGTTGACCACGGTGCTGTACCAATGCCACTCGGTCCACTCATCGCTGGTGGCACCTTCGATGCGGGGGATGGTCACGTCCTCGGGCGGCGGCTTGCGTTCCGGGTCGTTCCACACGAAGAGCATGCCGTCCTGCACCAGTGTCGGCCACGTCGCGGTGCGGGCCAGTCGCGGTGCCCGCTTGCTGTAGGGCACCTGCTTGCAGCGGCCGTCACCGCCCCAGCGCCAATCGTGGAACGGACAAGCGACCTCGTTACCCTTCACCTGGCCCTGGCTGAGGTCGCCGCCCATGTGCCTGCAATAGCCGTCCAAGACGTTGAGCTTGCCGTCCTCGCCCTGGAACACCACCAGCTTCTGACCGAAAGCGTTGATGGAATGCGGGCGGCCATCGCCGAAATCTCGGATGAGTCCCAGGCAGTGCCAACCACGCGCAAAGCGGGTCGGCGCCGCCTCCGCTTCGATCAGCCGAACATCGACATCGGGCTGTTGAGTCATCGTTGTGTTCTACCGCCGTCAGCAGGTGCCCGACACGGCATGTTCCGCTCATCAGGACATGGCGTGCCCAGCGTGGTTGCACCCACCTAGCGTCACGCTGTGACCTTTACGCCTACTAGCACCATTCCCGCCGGAGCACCCGTCGCAGACACCACCGTCGATCTCCTGGTGGTGGGCTCCGGAAGCGGTCTGGCCGCGGCACTGGCGGCCGCGGATCTCGGCCTGTCCGTGCTGATCGTGGAGAAGTCCGGCTTCGTCGGAGGCTCCACCGCGCGCTCCGGTGGCGCCCTCTGGCTGCCGCACAGCCAGGTGCTCGACGGCGCCGGCGCCGGGGACACCGCCGAGCGGGCCCAGACCTACCTCGACTCGGTTGTCGACGGAACGGCCTCACCGCACCGTTCCGCCGCATTCCTTGCCCACGTCGACGCGACCGTAGACCTGCTGCGCCGCACCACCCCGATGCGCCTGTTCTGGGCCAAGGACTATTCGGATTACCACCCGGAGGCACCGGGCGGGTCGGCGGCCGGGCGGACCTGCGAGTGCCGGCCTTTGGATACCGCGGTGCTGGGTGAGTACCGCGCCAAGCTTCGTCCGGGCGTCATGGAAGTCAAGGTTCCGATGCCGACCACCGGCGCGGACTATCGGTGGCTGAACCTGATGGCCAAGGTCCCTCGCAAGGGGCTGCCGTTGGTGGCCAAGCGGTTGGCGCAAGGGGTGGGCGGTCTCTTGATGGGCCGGCACTACGCCGCCGGTGGGCAGGCACTGGCGGCGGGACTGTTCGCAGGGGTCCTGAAAGCCGGCACCCCCATCTGGCTCGACACCACGCTACGACAGTTGGTCACCGACAACGACGGCGGTGTCACCGGAGCTGTCGTCGACCAGGGCGGCAGGTCCGTGACGATCACCGCACGCCACGGTGTCGTGTTGGCGGCGGGCGGCTTCGACCACCACATGGACATGCGACGGAAGTTCCAATCGGAGTCTCTGTCCGACCATGCCAGTCTGGGTGCCGAGACCAACACCGGAGACGCCATCAGGTTGGGCCAGGACGTCGGTGCCGCAATTGAATCGATGGATCAGTCGTGGTGGTTCCCTGCCGTGGCGGCCCTGCCCGATGGCGCGCCCAAGGTGATGCTGGCGGAACGCTCGTTGCCAGGCTGCTTCATCGTCGACCAGACCGGTCGCCGGTTCGTCAACGAGTCCACGGACTACATGTCATTCGGTCAACGGATTCTGCAGCGTGAACGCGCAGGCGACCCGGTGGAGTCCATGTGGATCATCTTCGACCAGCAGTATCGCAACAGCTACGTCTTTGCGGCGGAGTTGTTTCCGCGCATGCCGATTCCGCAGTACTGGTATGACGCCGGCATCGCCCACCGAGCTGACAGTTTCTCCCAACTGGCCCACGAGATCGGGGTTCCGGAGGCCCAATTCACCGCCACTGCAGGGCATTTCAACGAGATGTCGAAGGCCGGCCAGGATTCCGACTTCGAACGCGGACGCAGCGCCTACGACCGGTACTACGGCGATCTGACCGTCACCCCGAATCCCAACCTACGGGCCCTAGAACACGGGCCCTTCTTCGCCGTCAAGATGGTGCTCAGCGATCTCGGCACCTGCGGTGGCTTGCGCGCCGACGACCGCGCCCGGGTGCTTCGTGAGGACGGTACGCCGATCAGCGGTCTGTACGCGATCGGCAACACCGCGGCCAACGCCTTCGGAGCCACCTATCCGGGCGCGGGCGCCACCATCGCCCAGGGTTTGGTCTACGGGTACCTCGCTGCCCATGACGCGGCCGGCGCGCTGCCCAGTGGGCCACTGCCCACTGCCACACACTGAGACGACACCGGCGCCGTGGCCACCTTCCCGAGCGGGCGGGGCCGCGGCGCACCGGTCACGCTTCTGCCGGTCTACAGCCTTACCAGTCGAAATGGGTAGGTGAAGGTCCCGCCCGGCGCCCCGTCGCAACCAGCGGCGAAGGACGAGTTCATCTCGCCGATCAGAGTGACCGGATCCCACGTGTAGACATCGCGGGTGGGGATCACAGGTCCGTAGTAGACATTCCCACACCGCAAGCCCTCTGGCATGTCGATGGTGAGGACGTAACGCCCGTCGACCAGGTTCGCGTCGGCTTTGTACGGAAACGCCCTGGCGTTGGGCTGGGGAATGCCCTGGATCTGAAGGCAGTCGGCGGGATCTTCTGGGCGACAACGTGACACAGCCCAGATCCAGGTGTGAAAGTCATAGCGGCCCTGAATCTGCATCTCGAAATTGCCATACGGCGTCACGGCCTGCACCGCGGCAGGATTCCATAACGCCGCCAGCGCCAACACGACCGCAAGCATGGCCGCCTTCATAGTCGCCGTCGCCCTCCGAGATCGGTTCATACGGTGTCGACCTGCTGCAGTAGCAGTCTGCGGCTTCGGAAAAGATCGTCGCCGACGTCGCCGTAGCGCTGTTCGGGATCCAGAACACAATGAGTGCGGCCGAACACCGTCACCATGCACTTGTTGTTGTGATTGCAGAGGCTTCGCTTCTCGGGATTCTCAGCCATCTGGTTGATCAAGTCCGGCTCACGTAACAGGGCCCGGCCGATCGCGACGTAGGAGAAGCCCTCGTCGACGGCATCGACGATGTGCTGGTGGGCGGTGACGCCGCCGAGCAAGATGAGCGGCGTATGCGCGACTACCGGCAGGAACTGGCGTGCCGATTCGAGCATGTACTGGTCCCGGTAGGGATAGGACCCCAGTGCCCACTTCCCCATCACCCTCAGCGCCAGGTTGATCGGGGGCTTCATCGCGGCGGCGAACTCGTCCACCGGAGTGTCGCCCCGGAACAGGTACATCGGTTTGAACACCGAGGAACCCTGGGTGAGTTCGATGGCGTCGAGATTGCGGTCGGCGTCCAGCAATTGGACAACTCGCAGCGACTCCGGGATCGAGATGCCCCCGCGGAGCCCGTCTTCCATGCTGAGCTTCGCGATGACGGCGATCTTGTCCTCCACCACGTCACGCACGTGTTGGGCGATCTGGCGGCAGAACCGGGCCCGGTTCTCGATGCTGCCGCCGTACTCGTCCTTGCGTCGGTTCATGGCCGGGCTCAGGAACGAGCTCGGCAGGTACAGGTGACCAAGGTGCAGTTCGACGGCATCGAACCCGGCGTCCACGGCAACCTGGGCAGCATCGCCGAATTGCTCGACGACGTTCTGTATTTCGGCCCGCGTGATGGGCCTGCAGTAGTCGAAAGACTGTGGATTGACGAAACGGCTCGGCGCCAGCGGGGTCACCTTGTTGACCCGGCGGCCACCCACCACGCCCGCGTGCCCGAGCTGCGCGGACACCGCAGCCCCGGCTTCATGCACCGCATCGGCGAGCTTGCGCAACCCAGGGATCGCTGCGCGGCTCATGTTGATCTGTCCCGGCGCGCTGGCGGCATCCTCGGCCACCGTGCAGTATGCGACTGTCGTCATTCCGACGCCGCCGGCGGCGAAGCGGCGGTGAAACTCGATGAGATCGTCGGTAACCAGGCCGTCCGGAGACCGCCCCTCCGACGTCGCCGCCTTGATGATGCGATTTCGGAGCGTCACCGGACCCAGCGTTGCGGGTTGGAACGGATCTGCCGGAGCGTTCGGAAGGCTGGATGGTCGCGCCATGAATGACGTTCTTACACCGCGCTCAGCCGATCGCTCACCGGCATTCCACTCACCGGGCGGACGTCACTCCGCTTCTTCGGCCTGGACCTTCCGTTCGATCTCGTACCAGTAGTCCCGCAGCAGCGGCGGTGTGCCGTGCCCACGTTCGGCAGAGGCTTTCGCGAAGGACTCCTCGGCTTCGTCGAGGTCTTTGATCAACGACAGCGCCATTTCGCGTTCGGCGGCGTAATACCGCTCGGCCCACTGCAACACCACCCGGCCATAGGCCCAGGCCGGCTCCACCTCCGCCCAGCGCACTTCCACCGCGGCCTCCCGCTGCATGCGATCCGCGTAGGCCACGTGCTCCTGCATGATCTCTTTGAGACGGCGGGGATTGCTCAGGTGGCCGAACATCACCCGCAAGAGGGCGTTGTGTTTGAGTTGCGGCGGGTCGACCGGCGCCTTCTCCGCCCACTCCGTGAGCGCTGCGGAGCCCGCGTCGGTGATCTTGTACAGTCGCTTGCTGCGCGCCCCTCCGTCGGTGTCCACGCGTGACGACAGCAGCCCTCGGTCTTCGAGTTTCTTGAGCTCGGTGTAGATCTGACTGTAAGCCGGACTTCCGTAGAAGAACCTCAAACTCCACTCGGTCCACTTCTTGATGTCGTAGCCCGACAGTTCATCTTGGTACGACAGCACGCCGAGCAGCGCCCAGCCCGTGGCTGTGACGTTCGGCCCCCCGGCGCTCGCCTGCATTTGTCAAGCCTAACAATCCGGCGGTCAGTCGGGCGCGGAAGATCCGCTGACCGGGACTGATACTTGTCCGCTCCCCCGGTTCCGATGACAGTGAACGTTGGAAACAGCATCCATCAGGAAGGTGATCCCCATCAGCGCAGATTCCGTTATGCGAGTAGTCGACCAGACGCCCGACCCCGCATCGATGCGGCGGGTCCTCGGCCATTTCTGCACCGGGGTAGCAGTGATCACCGGCACGGACGGCCGCGGCCCGGTGGGCTTCACCTGCCAATCTGTCACGTCGGTGTCCTTGGACCCGCCTTACATTTCGTTCTGTCCTGCAAACACCTCGAGCAGCTGGCCGAGGATCCGCGAGAACCGGTCGGTGTGCGTGAACGTCCTCGCCGCCGGCCAACGTGATCTCTGTGCGAAGTTCGCAGGCAAAGGTGGCGACAAGTTCGCCGGTGTGCAGTGGCGACCGTCGGCTGCCGGAGCTCCGATCCTGGAGGGCACCCTCGCCTCGATCGACGCGGAGGTCGAATTCGAGCACGAAGCCGGCGACCACACCATCGTGGTCGCCCGGGTCACGGGTCTGCGGGCTCACCATGAACTGACCCCGCTGCTCTTCTTCCGTGGTGGGTTCGGTGGTTTCGCCGACGGCGCCCCAGCCTCGATATCTGCACATGCTTGACGCCTCAGAGCCTTTCGACGTCGAGGTCGACGTGGTGGTGGTCGGCTCGGGCGGCGGGATTGCCGGCGCGTACACCGCCGCCCGCGAGGGTATGTCCGTCGCATTGCTCGAGGCCACCGACCGCTTCGGTGGCACCACGGCCTACTCCGGTGGCGGTGGCATGTGGTATCCGTGCAGCCCGGTGGCTCGCCGTGCCGGCGTCGATGACACCCTGGAGTCCGCATTCGACTACTTCCGTCGGGTGGTCGGCGATCGCACTTCCGCCGAACTGCAACGCGCCTACGTCGATGGCGGGGCCCGGCTCATCGAATACCTGGAGAGCGACGGCGATCTGGAGTTCGCCGAACTCCCCTGGCCGGATTACTACGGTGCGGTTGAGAACGCCCGCGCCGACGGTCGCAGACACATCGTGCCCACGCCGCTGCCCGCCTCGGATCTGGGCCCACTGGCCGACAGTGTGCGCGGCCCACTCGATGTCGACCGGCTGGGCGCCGAGCCTCCTGATGTCCTGGTCGGAGGGCGGGCACTGGTCGGCAGGTTCCTGAAGGCACTGATGCGGCATCCGCACGTCACCGTCTACCGCAACACCGCACTGAGAGGACTGATCGCCGACGCCGACGGCACGGTGGCCGGTGTCGTTGCCGATCACGACGCCGACGGCGGCACCCTTCGAATCCGGGCGCGTCGCGGAGTCCTGTTGGCGGCCGGTGGATTCGAACACAACCAACAGATGCGAGACCAGTGGGGTGTACCCGGCCGAGCCGAGGACACCATGGGCTGTCCGGGAAACACCGGGGCAACCCATACGGCGGCCATCGGGCTTGGCGCCGACGTCGATCTGATGGACCAGGCATGGTGGTCACCGGGATTGGCCCACCCCGACGGCCGGGCAGCCTTTGCGCTGTGGTTCACCGGCGGGATCTTCGTCAACCAGGCAGGCCGGCGTTTTGTCAACGAATCCGCACCCTATGACCGGCTGGCCCGCAGCGCATTGACGCAGCTGGATTCCGGGGCGCTGACGTTGCCGTTCTGGATGATCTACGACGACCGTGAGGGTGAGGTGCCTCCGGTCAAGGCCACCAATGTGTCGATGGTCGACACCGCCCGGTACCGCGACGCCGGTCTGTGGCGCACCGCGGACACGCTCGAGGAGTTGGCTTTGCTGCTGGGGATCGACCCGAAGGCACTCTCGGACACAGTGTCTCGGTTCAACACCATGGTCGCCGCCGGCGCCGACAGCGACTTCGGCCGCGGTGACGAGCCCTACGATCGGGCGTTCTCCGGCGGGCAGCTCCCGCTGGTGCCCATCGACCAGCCGCCCTTCCACGCCGCCGCCTTCGGTGTCTCGGATCTGGGTACCAAGGGCGGCTTGCGTACCGACACCTGCGCCCGTGTCCTGGACAACTCCGGCAGACCCATTCCGGGCCTCTATGCCGCAGGCAACACCATGGCCGCGGTGTCGGGCACCACCTATCCGGGCGGCGGAAATCCGATAGGGGCATCGGTGTTGTTCAGTCACCTGGCCGCCATGGACATGAGCAAGAGAGAAACCGCGTGATCGAGCATGTCGCCGTCCATCCATCGGACATCGCCGCCGCACGTGCGGTGTACGAGCCACTGACGCAGTCGGTGCGCGTCCTGGTGGACACTCTGGTGCGCACCGACGTCACCCTGGAGTCCGCCACCGCTGCGCATGCCCACATCCAGAAGGCACTCGAACTGCTGGGCGAGCAGGTGATGCCTGGATCCTTCGGAACCAGTTCGCCATTACAGCGGCATGGAGAACCGTGGGGCAACGTTGCGATGGGACTGCGGAACGCGGTCGCCCCACCGCTGCACATCGTCCACGACGCACCGGGACAGGCCAGCACTGAGGTCGACCTCGGCGCTGCTTACGAAGGTCCGCCCGGTCTGGTGCACGGCGGGATCTGCGCCCTCGTGCTCGATCATCTGCTAAGTGCTCCGGTGCACCAGCCGGGCCGACCCGGCTTCACCGGCACCTTGCAGATACGTTTTGTCCGCCCCACGCCACTGGGGCGGCTGCGCGGCGAGGCGTGGGTGGAGCACGAGTCCGGTCGCAAGGTCTATGCGCGGGGCCGTCTCATCAGCAATGGGGAAACCACGGTCGAGGCGCAGGGTATCTTCCTCCGCCCGGCGGGCTAGATGGGCTCGAAGGCCGAGATCAGCCATCGTCCATCGACTTTGGCGAGACTGACCATGACGCTGCTGGCACTCTGGGCGGGTTCGGGGCGGTCGCGACTCACTGTCGACTGGTTGACGAACACCAGCACCTTGGCGGTGTCCGGGCCGATCTCGGTGTCGGCCGCACCGACCACGGTTGCCTGCGTGCTCACCGCGCGGTCTTTGGCCGCAGGCTTGAGAACCTGCTCGCTGAAATCGGTGTAATAAGTGAGGAATTCACCCGTCAGGTGCGACTGCGCAGCGGTCAGGTCCGCCTCGATCGTGTCCGGCTGATAGCTCAGGACCGCGACGGCTCCATCCGTCGCGGCCTGCACCGCCGCTGCCGTGGCCGACTTGTCGGTGGCCAGATCCTCGCGGTACTGCGTCGCGTAGAGAAAGCCCGCGGCTGCTGCAGAGGCGATCACGACGAGAGCACCGAGCAGCATGGACCACCGGCGTCGGGTACCGCGCCGTGGGGTATTCGCGGGCTCGGGTTCAACCGTCTCGACTGCGTGGGGGTCCGATTCGAGGTCGTTGCTGTCGAACTTGTCGGTCTCGATGTCGGTCGTTCTGATGGCGGAATCGGTGGTCACAGAACGAACTCCATCTTCGACATCTTCAACTGTCCTTGGTCTTGCACCATGTCCACCCGTAGGCGCCACTGGCGGGGCTGTGTATCGGCGCCGGCGGCGTTGGAGACCGTTGATGCCGCGGTCACCAGGACGACGGCCGAGTCGTCGGTCACCGATTCGACGGCGGCGGCCTTGACGTCGACGTCGGTGACCACCTTTCCGTCCTGGGCCAGTTGAATGAAATCCTGTGCTGCACCTTCAAATTCAGTGTGAAACTGGCCTGTCGAGCTGTCCAGTATCTGCGCCACGTTGTCCTCGGCCTTGGCGGCGTCGATGGACATCAGGGTGAAGACGACCTGCCGCGCGGCTGCGGCGTACCGGGCCTCCTGCTGGTGTGTGTTCTGCGCCTGCTGGTGGTGCCACACCATGTATCCACTCGCGGCCAGCAGTGCCACCGTGAGCAACGACGCCGCAACGACGCCCACTGCCCTCAGCGGGATCGCGCGGCGGCGCACCGGCACCTGCGCGGAGCCGGTCTCGGTCTCATCGGCGTCGCACGGGTCGATTTCCGATTCGACCGCGGCTTCGTCCAACATCTCGCGGTCGGCTTGTTCACGCAGCAGCGCGGCTCGGGCCCTGGCCTCCTCCGCCGCGGCGAGCGCGGCTTCGGCTTCGGCTTCGGCCGCCCTCGCCAGCGCCGAGGCGTCACTTTCCGATGTCAACCCAGATCCCTCGAATCGAGGCCTTGCGGCCTCCTCGCCAACGACGTCACTGCGGCACGGTAGTGCCCCACGTCACACTCCTGGCCCCATGGTTCCCACTGACTGGTCAGCAGGGCTCACCAGTTCCGCATCGAGCACAGCGCGCCTTTGGGCCCGGTGTTCGAACGCACCACCACGCCGTCGACGGCCAACTCGCAGCGGAACTGCGGTTCATTCGGTCCGCGGCCGCTGGTGGCCGTGACCATCGCCCACCGGTCGGGATCGATCAGGTTCACCTCGAGCACCCATGGTGTGTCCGGCCCGACCTTCACCTCCACCTTGGGGCTGTACTCATAAGGATTGTGGCTGTAGTCAGCCCAGCTGGGCGGGTCGGTGTCCCGAAAGTAGATGTCGGCGGTCACCGGCTGGTCAGTGGTCACGGTGTAGCGGACCTGCCGGGCCGCCGGTTCCGCGGCCGCCAGACCTGTACCCGTGAGCGTCGAGACGATCAACCCCAGAGACACAGACGCGGCGAACAGCCCCGGCCTAGGCATTGTCACCCCGCGTCCAGCGACTCTCGCCGCTGGAGCCGGTGCAGGCCAGGAACAGTCCGTCGGGCGCCTGTGCCACCGAATTCTCGAAGCCCGTGCAGTTCGTGTTCTCGACACGGATGCCCTCCATCTTCGGTGATCTGAAGTATCGGGGCGCATATCGGCGGGGCGATCCACAGAACACCAACCGGCCCCAGTCGGTGGTACCGAACACGTAGTAAGAGGTGCCCGAACACCCTGCCCCGAGCACCACGTGGCCGCGGATTCCCGGCACACAGGATGGCTCTGTGCACGAGGCCGCAGGTGTCGGGGGTTCAGCCCCTGCAACAGCGGGAGGCAGGCCGGCAGCGATCATCGCGGCGAGCATGGCCGCAGTGACGGTTGTGCGCACGGTCACACTGTGGCACCACCGACCACCCTGCCGGGCGGTCCGTCCCTCTGGGCGGAAGGTTCACCGTGACGAGGGTGGTATCGGTCCCGCTCAGCGGTCAGAACAGTCGACCTCCGGGGCGGCGCTTGTTAGCGTCGTGCACCTTTGTGGTGCGCGCCACATCGAAAACGGAGGACTACCCGATGGGTTTGGTGAAGGTCGTGAGTACGGCCGCAATGCTGGCCGCCTCGGCCGTGGTGGTGACGGCCACACCGGCGTCGGCGTCGGAAGACTGGGGTCTCAACGGAACCTACTCGGCCACCTCCAACGGAGAGTGGGCGAAGAAGAACGAGGTGTTTCGCGACGAAGCGGTGGTCCGAGCGACCTGGACCGTCTCGACCCAGTGCTCCTACCCCACCGAATGCACGGGAACTGTTCGCAGTGACCAGGGTTGGGACGCGCCCATCTATCGCACCGGCGGGGTCTGGTACGTCAAACACAACGTTGCGCGCTGGGAACCGTGCCCGGATGGGACCGCGGCCGACGGACTCCAGGTGTTCCGGTTCGTACCCACGGTTGCCGATGGGAGTCAGACCGACCAGTCGTCGGACATGCTGGTCGGTGAGGACCAGACCACCGGCCCCAGCGGGGCCTGCGGAATCAGCAGGCCGCTGTTCATCAGCATGCCGTTCAAGCTCGTCAAGATCAGCGATTGAACTGGCGAGGGTGCGCTGCCCTGGCGCGCCCTCGCGCTCACCCGGTGGGCAGCAGGTCCTTCCACGTCTTGTCCTGCGCCACGGGTGCCAGATCGCTCTGACGAAACACGTTGCCCTGCGGTGTGGCGTACTGCCCCGTCGCCGGATCATAGGTGGCGACTGCCACAGACGGCCCCTGAGTGTCGTTGGGCGCGAAAGCAGCCGGCGCTGCGGGCGCTGACTCCGCTGGCGGCGCGAGCGGTGGCCCTGCCGGAACCGGTGGAGGCATCGGAGTGCCACCCGGCGGTGCGAAGATCTGATCGCTGAAATCGACCCGGTCATCAGGTGGAATGCCTTGGGAGATGAGGCCCGGATCGATCGGATAGGGCCCCAGGGAGTGCTGGCGCATCGCCAACGGCTCAAAAGGCTTGTCACTCTTGCACTGTTCGACAGTCGCGGCTCGCTTGCCGGGGACCTCCATACACGGGTAGTTGCGGGCGCCACGTACAGCGATGGGAGAGTCCTGCGGCAACTTGCAGTACAGGCCGTCGGGGGTGTCGATGTCGGATTCGTCGTCCGGAGAGCGCCACGACGAGGGCGGCAGGAAACCCACCGTGCAGGCCGGCGGATCATTCATGCTCAACGTGAAGTCACCCATCGCCATGCCGGTCGGGTTGTTGCGGGCTACGCCGACTGTCTGCGTCGCGGCCACGAAGGGTGGCAGCAGCACCAACATCTGCTGCAGCGAGGCGTGATAGGCCAGTGCCACCTGACCGACAGAGGTGAGATTGGCCAGCAGCACCGGCATCGTCGGCTTGACCGCGTTGAACAACCTCGAAGCCTCATCGGCAGCACCCGGCGCCTGCTCCAGCAGTGTGCGTACCTGCGGATCGTTGTCCACCAGCTGGCCGGTCACACCGGCCAGGCTCCTCGCCCAGATGCGGATCTGGTCGGTGCTCTGGGCCTGCCCGTCCACCAGCGGGCGCCCGTCGTCGATCAGTGATTTCATCTGGTCGGCTGCGTTGTTGGCATCGGTGATCACGGTCGACGAGGAGTCCAGCAGTGAGCCCAAGTCGTAGGCGGCACCGTTGAATGCTTGGAACGACTCGTCCAGGAGGTCCGGGATGCGGTCGCGGGGAATGCTGTCCAGGAGCGCGCTGGCCTGGTCCAGCATCGGGCCGACCGGCTGGGGAATCGTGGTGTCTTCCCTCGCGATCACCGAGCCGTTCTCCAGGTAGGGAGCTGACTCGGTTGCCGGTTGCAGATCGACGTACTGCTCGCCCACCGCCGACACGCTGCGGACCACTGCACGTAGATCCGCGGGGATCTTCGGCGACGTCTGCAGCGACAGGGTGGCCTCCGCCCCCTCGCGAGTGGGACGGACCTCGGTGACTTTCCCGATTTCGACTCCGCGGTAGGTGACGTTGGAGAACGTGTACAGCCCCCCAGTGCCCTCCAACTCGACGGTCACCGTCATGCGTCCGAAACCCAGGAGTGTGGGTGCCTGCAAGTAGCTGATCACCATGATCCCCATCGCCACCAGAGCTGCAATGGTGAACAGCACCAGCTGTATTCGGATGAAGCGTGTCAGCATCAGTTGCCACCCTCACTGGGTCGTTGAGGCACCACCGGTCCCGGTGTCGAGGTACCGTCTGTCGTCACGGTCCCACCGTCGGCAGGAGGCTGCCCGTCGACGGCCGCCTCCCCCTCGGGGGGATCGACCAGCGGCGGCATGGTGGCCACCTCTGTCGGTGGTGTCACCGGCGCGTTGAGCGGATCCAGGGTGTAGTTCAGGTACCACGGGTCCCCGGGGGCCGGAACCATCGGGGCGCCCTCCTGTCCCCAGCGAGTGCCCAGGAAGAGTCCGCGTTTGAGGCGCGGGATGGTGAAGTCGAAGACGATGAACTGGTTCATGTAGTCGCCCCGGATGGCGCGGTCAATGAAGTTCTGCGGGTACGGGAACGTCGGGGCATAGGACAGGACCGTGCCCAGATCGTCACCGATGTCAGCGAGTGCCTTGAGCGTGGGCTCGAGGTTGCTCAGGTTACGCACCAGATCGGCCTGGGTATCGTTGATCAATCCTGTTGCGGTGTCGCTGAATACGCGCAACTTGTCCAAGGCGGTGGTCAGCCGGGGCCGCTCCTGGATGAGCACCTCCATGGCGGGTGGGATACGTTCCAGCGCCCGGGTGATCACCTCACGCTGTCCGGCGAAGGTGCCCGACAACCGGTTCAGCGAGTCGATGGAGGCGTTGATGTCTCCTCGCTGGGTGTCGAGCATCCCGACGAAGTCGTTGAGCCGCAGGAGAAGATCGCGCAGTTGGTTCTCCCGGCCGTTGACCGCGGCGTTGAACTCGCGGACGATATCGCCCATCTGCCCCAGGCCACCGCCATTGACCACCACCGACAGCGACGAGAGAGTCTGCTCGGTCGATGGGTAGGTCGATGAATCGTCGAGACCTATGGTCGCGCCCGGTTGCAACCGACCGCTGGGCTGCTGTCCCATCGGTGGGTCCAAGGCCAGATGCATCGACCCCAGCAGGCTGGTCTGTCCCACGGTGGCCACCGCGTTGGCGGGGATCACCACATCTGGTTCGACGGAGATCTCGACGTTGGCATGCCAGTTGTCAACCGTCATCCGACCGACGGCACCGACCACCACATCACCGATCATGACCGGCGAATTCGATTCCAATGAACCGACATTGGTGACCAAAACGTGGTACTTCGCCGCATCGGATCCGGTACCCACGGTGCCAGGCAGCGGCAGCGAGTTGAGTCCGTCGAACGAACACCCGGTGGTCAGCAGCGCCAGGCAGGTGGCGCCGGCGGCCAGGCGAGGGACGCGTCCACGGCGGGTCATGACGGGGGGTTACCTTCCTGTGACGGCGCTGGACCAGGCGGCGCTTCCGCCGGCAGTAGCATCTGCTGCAGGTTCGCCGGAGCCGGCGGGGCGGGTACCGGCGGTCCGGCGGGAATGGGCGCCCCGGGGAACAAGGCAGGGGCGGGGGTGGCCGGAAGTCCGTTGGGCGCGTACGCACCGGGTGGGCCCGCCGGTGTACCCCAGCCGGGCGGGGGTGGCACGTCTCCCCCGCCGGTGTACGCCGAGACCGCAGGTGGTGGTTCCGGCGGAGTCGGATTGCCCCCCGCGCCACCGGGGGCCAGAGCCGGGTCCGAATAGATCAGGTTGTGCGGGCTCGGAGACTTCTTCAGGTAGGCGTTGAACGGAAGCGGGATGTTGTTGAAGTTCAACAGCCGCAACGCCGGTCCCAGATACTCGGCACAGATCCGGCCGCTCTCGGCCGCGGTGGCGTTGCGCACGGCACCGATGGCCGAACAGATCAACTGGACCGGATTGGCGAAGTTGCCCAGCGCGAACGCACCCATCATCGAACCCGTGTCAGGGTTGTAGATGTTGTACCCGTTACCGATCGCGTTGGGCGCCACATGGAGGACGTTCTCCAGCGCCGTCCGATTGTCGGCCAGGTTCTGCGTGATGTCGGCCAGCCGTTGGATCTGCTCGGCGGTCTGATCGCGGGTCCCGGCGATGAACCGCTCCACCTCACCCACCGCCTCAGCCAGATTGGTCAGCGCGGCGTCCATCTCGCCGCGGCTGCCGTCGACGACGCTGCTGACCGAGGCGAGGCGATCCTGGAACTGGATGATCTGAGTGTTGCTGTCGCGCAGGGCGGTGACGAAGATCTGCAGGTTCTTGATGATGTCGACGAGGTTGGTGCTGTCATCGGCCAATATTCGGCTGACACCGGACAGCTGTGCGATGGTCTCTCGCAGCTTTGCCCCGTTTCCGTCCATCGCGTTGGCCGCGCTGTCGATGAATCGGCTGATCGAGGTCTGCGAGACACCGTTGGACGGACCGAGTTCGGTTGCCAGTCTGGTCAGCTGTTCTTTGACCTCATCCCACTCGACCGGCACCGCCGTGCGTTCGACGCCGATCTGGGCGTTCTCACCCAGTACCGGCCCCGATGACTGGTACGGCGGCGTCAGTTGCACGTACCGCGCAGCGATCAGGTTGGGCGCCACGATGATGGCTTCGGCGTCGGCGGGAATCGGGACGCTGCGATCCACCGCCAGCGTGAACCTCGCCTGATCACCGGCGGGTTCGATGGATTCGATGGTGCCGACCTTGACTCCGGCCACCCGAACCTCGTCACCGGGATAGATCGACGTGGCCGACGAGAAGTAGGCGGTGATCATGTGCGGGCTGAAGAAGCTCTGTTTCACCAGCACCGCGGCACCCGCGACCAGCAAGGCGGTTAGGCCATAGGCCAGCGCCTTGGTAGCCAGTGTTCGCTTCCGGGACTTTGTCATCGGGAACCGCCAGGTATGCCGTTGTAGGGGAACGGGAACTCGGCTCGGGGGCCGGCGTTGTCCGGCGGCTGGCCGGCATTGACGCCTCGCCGGAAACCCAGTGCGTAGTCGAGGAACGGCTGGATGGCCGGTCCGGGCAGGAGGTTGCCGACGAACGCGTTGTAGTAAAAGCCGTTGTTCACCGTTTCACCCTGGGTCACCTGGTACTTGGCCAGACCTTCGAGCGCCGCGGCGATGTTGTCACGATTGCGCTCCAGCATCTCGCTGACGGAGTTGATCTTGGCCAGGGTGGGAGCCAACTCCTGCTCGTTGTCGGCAACCAGGCCGGAGAGTTGCTGCGCCATGGCCGATGTGTTGGCCAACAGCGTGACGATCGCATACCGACGCTGTTCGAGTACACCCAGCAAGTCATTGGCGTTGAGCAGCAACGAGTTCAGCTGATTGCTGCGCTCGGACAGAATGCCAGTCAGATCCGCCGCACTGCCCAGCAGCTCACCAAGACTCTGGTCGCGCGCATTGATCGCCTGGGACAGCCGGCTCACTCCGTCGAATGTCGGACCCAGCTGCGGGGCCAAGCGGTCGATGGTCTCGGAAAGGGTGTCCAGCGACTGATTCAGAGACACGGTGTCGGTGCCGGCGGTGTTGGTGGTCAGTTCAGACACAGCTTCGGACAGCGAATAGGGCGACGCGGTGCGAGAGACCGGGATGACCGTCAGCGGATCCATGGTTTCGGCGCCCGCGGGTTCCAGGGTCAGCATGCGCTCGCCGAGCAGTGTCCCGGTGCGGATGTGAGCGGTGGTGTCGGTTCCCAGCCGGACCTTGCCGTCGATGGAGAACGTGACCAGGGCCTTGCCGTTCTCCAGGGCCACGTCCGACACCGACCCCACGTTCACTCCGGACACCTTCACCTGGTTGCCAACCGACAGGCCGCCGGCCTCGGTGAACTCCGCCCGGTACTTCAGCGACGTGACCATCGCCCACAACTGCTTGGGCTGCAGCCCCACTGTGATGATCAGCGCGATCAACACCAGGCCGATGAAGCCGGTGCGAACCAGGTGCGCTCCACGGTATTTCAGCATCAGGGCTCAGCGCACCTTCCGGTGTCTTGCTTGATCCACGGAAAATAGGCAGTGCGGCCCTGCAGGTCGGTAACCCGCACGGAGATTCCGCAGAGGTACTGATTGAGCCAGCTGCCGTAGGCGCCCAGACGCACCAGTTTGCGGTAGTTAGCGGGCGCCTTCTGCAGTGAAATATCCAGCAGCGCCTTATCTTTGTCGAGCTGGGGCGCGATCAGGTTGAGTTGATCGACGGTGCCGGCCAGGGGCGGACGTGCCTGAGTCAGCAGGTCGGCTACCGACGCGGTGCCTTGTTCCAGCGAGTCGATGGCTGCCCCGATCGGATCACGGTCCTGCGACAGCCCGGTGACCAACTGCTCCAACCGTTCCACTGCCCCGGAGAACTTCTCGCCGTCGCGGGACATGGTGCTGACCACCACGTTGAGGTTGTCGATCAGCTGTTGCACGGTCTGACCGTTATCGGCGACCGCGTTGGCGAAACCCGATGTTTTACTGAACAGGGTTTCGATGTTGCCGCTCTGTCCCTGCAAGATCTGTATCAACGATCCGGTGAGCGCGTTGACGTCCTCGGGGTTCAACCCCCGGATGACGGGCTTGAGACCTCCCAACAGCAGGTCGAGATCCAGAGCCGGCTCGGTACGCTCGAGCGGGATCCGCGCCTTACGGTCCTGGATCCGGGTTGACCCCGGGCCGTCGATCAGTTCCAGGTATCGGTCACCCACCAGGTTGAGATAGCGCACCGCCACCTTGGTCCCCGTGGTCATCACGATGTCATCGCCGACATCGAAACCAACCACCACCGTGTTGTCCGGTTGCAGTGCAACGTCTTTGACCGTGCCCACTCGTATGCCGGCAACCCGTACCGAGTCTCCGCTCTTGAGACTCGAGGCGTCGGCGAACACCGCAGAGTAGTCACTGGCCGAGCCGGTGCGGTACTGGCCGAAGATGGCGAACAACGCGGCGGTGAGCAGCGTCATCACCACACCGAACGCACCGAATTTGATCGCGGTGGAACTCATCCGTCTCATCCGGGCTGCCCGACCTGTGCCGTGTTGCGCGGCGGGCCGTCGAGGGGGCCGAACAACATCTGCTTGAGCGCATCGGAGTTGAGCAGGATGCCCTGGTTCCCGTATTGAGCCGGGTTGGCGCCGATGTCGGAGACCACGAAGGGCACGCGGTTCTGGTAGCCGACGTCGGGCAGGCCCCCGCACTGCGGCCCGCCCGTGGCGGCGACCTTCGGCAGGTTCCCCGGGTATCGGTAGCGTTCCGTCCCGAGCTGGAAGGAATCCAGCAGCAACACACCGGGTACCGGCACGGGCGGCCCCTTGGCCAGGGGCACCATGCCGGCCAGACCACAGTGCAGTGCTTCGTGGTACTCGTTGGTCAGGTCGGTGGTGGGCACCAGGAGTTTCAGTACATCGGTGATCGGCCGCCGGTTCTCCGAGACCACATCGTTGCCGATATCGGCCAGTCCGGTGGCACTGACCAAGACGGAATCGAGATCGGTCTGCTTGTCGACCACCGTGTCGCTAAGGGTCGTGGCGTTGTCGATGGTCGCCAGCAGATCCGGCGCAGCATCGGCGTAGGCGTTGATCACCGAAGGAGCAACGGCGAGTTCATGACTCACGTTGTCCAGACTGGGATCGAGTGTGGCCAGCAGAGCGTCCAGATCGGCGAAGGTCTGGCCGGCCTGCTCGCCGCGCCCGTCGATGGATTTGCTCAGCGCGCCCAGAGTCTCGTTGAGCTTGGCCGGCTCGATCTTCGACAGCACAGATACCAGCTGTTCGAACACGGTGTTGATTTCGACGGTGACGTGACCGGACTCGAGTACCTGTCCGGCACGCAGGGGTCGCGCTGAGGGAGCCGCCGGCGGGACCAGCTCCACCGACTTGGCCCCGAACACCGTAGTCGAACCGATGTTGACCCCCACGTTGGCCGGAATCAGTTCCAGCGCAGAAGGATCCAGGGCCAACCGGATCGCGGCCCGGCCGTCGGGCAGTGGATCGATGGAGGCAACAGAACCCACGTGGGCGCCGTGCAGCTTCACCTTCGCATCCGGGTTCATCACCAGACCGGCCCGGTCGGAGAGCACCGTAACCGTCACGCTGTCGGTGAAACTGCCCCGGAACAACGCCACCGACAGCGCGATGACAGCGCAGATACTGATGACGGTGATGGCGCCCGCGATGGGCCGCGCCGCACTGGTTTTCATGCTGATCACCTCATCCCGACAGATTGAAGTTTCCATTGGCGCCGTACACCGACAGCGACACCAAAAGCGTCACCGACACGACGACCACCAGCGACGTGCGCACCGCATTGCCGACTGCAACGCCCACTCCCGATGGTCCCCCGGTGGCGAAGTAGCCGAAGTAGGTGTGGATGAACAACACCGTGAGCGCCATCAACACCGCCTGCAGAAACGACCAGAGCAGGTCGACGGGATTGAGGAACGTGTTGAAGTAGTGCGAGTAGAGGCCGGCAGATTGCCCGAACAGCAGCACCGTGGTGACGTGGCTGGCGCCGAAGGACAACAGGACTGCCACCGCATACAGCGGGGCGATGGCGATCATTCCGGCAACGATGCGGGTGCTGACCAGGTATTCGACCGGGCGGATGCCCATGGTTTCGAGCGCGTCGATCTCCTCGTTGATGCGCATGGCGCCCAACTGCGCTGTCACACCAGCGCCGAAGGTCGCTGCCAGACCGATCCCTGCGACCACAGGTGCCGAGATACGCACATTGATGAAGGCAGCCAGAAAGCCGGTGAGTGCCTCGATCCCGATGTTGCCCAGCGAGCTGTAGCCCTGCACTGCGAGCGTGCCACCAGCGGCCATCGTCAGGAAACCGACGATCACCACGGTGCCGCCGATCATCGCCAGAGTTCCTGCGCCCATGCTGATCTCGGCGATCAGACGGATGATCTCCTTGCGGTAATGGATTGCCGCGTGTGGGGTTCCGGCGAGCGCTCGACCATAGAACAGCACATGGTCGCCGATGCGTCCCAGCAGGGACACCGGTCTGCCCAACTGGGCGGTGACGCGCGGATAGGCCGCGCCGAGGACATCACGAGTTCCCATGGGTCAGTCCGCCGTCATCTGGATGCCGATGGCCGTCACGATCACGTTGATGACGAACAACGCCATGAACGCGTAGACCACCGTCTCGTTGACGGCGTTGCCGACGGCCTTCGCGCCACCGCCGCTGATGGTGAGGCCGCGATAACAGGCGACCAGACCGGCGATGAGCCCGAAGAGGGCGGCTTTGACGCAGGAGATGATGACCTCCGGCACGCCTGTGAGCAGTGTGATGCCGGCAGCGAACGCACCCGGGTTGACGTCCTGGACGAACACCGAGAACAGGTAGCCCCCGAGAATTCCGATGATCACCACGAGGCTGTTGAGCAGCAACGCCACCAGGCCGGAGGCCAGCATGCGCGGGGTCACGAGTCGCTGGACCGGGTTGATACCCAGCACCTCCATGGCATCGATCTCCTCGCGGATGGTGCGCGAACCCAGGTCGGCACACATCGCGGTGGCGCCCGCTCCGGCCACGATCAACACCGTGACCAGTGGCCCCACCTGCGTGACTGCGCCGAAGGCCGCACCCGCCCCGGAGAGGTCGGCGGCACCGAGTTCGCGAAGCAGGATGTTCAAGGTGAAACTGACCAGAACTGTGAAAGGGATCGCCACCAGCAGCGTCGGAGCCAACGACACCCTGGCCACGAACCAGGCCTGATCCAGAAATTCCCTGCCCTGAAAAGGCCTTTGAAAGGCAAACCGCACCGCATCGAGGGACATGCCGAACAGACCGCCGACCGCTTGCAGCGGGCCGTCCAGGCCAGACCGACGCATCAGGCACCCTTCGTCACAAGGCCACACGGCAATCGCTGTGGTCCGGCGCAAAGACTGACACCCAAGTGAAGTGGAGCACACAGTGCCTCCCGCACACTGGGACGTCGATGGACCGTTGATCGAGTTCGCGAAGAATCGCCATATGGCCTCCTACGGGATCGTGCTGGCCGCGGCCTCACTCACGGCAGGGGGCGAGGCCGACCACATCCGCATCGAGGCTGTATGCCCTCACCGCAACCGATCCCGACGACGGCGACCGTGATTTCGTCCGCGCGTTGACACACGACTATCTCGCGGTGGAGATCGCCGAATTACCGCCCGGCGGGGGCGCGCGCAAACACGGCGTGGCCGCCTCCATCGTCGACGGGCTGACGCGGGCCTTCCTCGGCGACGCGGCCGCCGCGAAGTTGGCGTCCCCCACACGGCCTCGAAACACCTGCCGGCGGTATCGGGCCCGATGCTTGGCGGGTCAACCATGATGGCCGAGCAGCGACTGCGTTACGGCGTGCAACACGAGATGGTCGACGACGCCCCAGACGCCCACCAGCATCCCGCTGCGGCGTCCCCTCAGCCGGCTCCGGTCAGGTACCGCGGAGCCAGGGAAAGCGCGAGACCTCCTGGCTCGCCTTGCCGTTGAACTCCGGCGGCCTCTTCTGCAGGAACGACATGATGCCCTCGGTGGCGTCAGCCGACCCGAACGCGTACGGAATGGTCGCCTTGTCGATGGCGAACGCCGCTTCGGGATCACCCTCGGCGGCCATGACGACCAGGCTGCGCCGGATCACCGCGGCCGACACGGGCGCGACGTGCACCGCGATCTCGCGGGCCAGTTTCTCGGCGGCAGGCAGCAGTTCATCCCGGGGATGCACGCTGGTCACCAGCCCGGCGGCATGCGCTTCGGCGGCGTCGAACACGCGCCCGCTGATCATCCATTCCTTGGCCTTGGCCAGTCCGACGAGTTGCGGAAGGAACCACAACGATCCGCCTTCCGGGAACAGGCCGCGGCGGGCGAACACGAAGCCGAAGCGGGCGTCGTCGGACGCGAGCCGGAAATCGGCGGGCAGGGTCATCGAGATCCCCACCCCGATGGCGGCGCCCTGGATCGCGGCGATGACAGGCTTGTTGAGGTTGGTGATCGGGCGCGCCACCCGGGTGGCGGGCTCGTCCCAGTCCGGGTCGTCGACGTCACCGATGGACCCGTCGCCGGCCAGGTCCATACCGACACAGAAGTTGTCCCCGGCCGCTTTGAGGATCACCACCCGCACGGCGTCATCCGAATCTGCCTGCAACAGAGCAGCATTGAGCTCGTCAGCCATGCAGAGAGTGAAGCCGTTGCGGGCTTCGGGGCGATCGAGGGTGATCGACGCGATCGCATCGGACACCTCATAGGTGATCGTTTCGTACGTCATCGTCTAGAACCTCGCATATCCGCCGTCGACCAGGAGCACGTCTCCGGTGTGATAGGCGCTGGCCGGACTGGCCAGGTACACCGCCACACCGGCGAGATCATCGGGTCTGCCCCACCGGCGAAGCGGAACCCGGGGCAGCACACGTTGATTGAAGACATCCGACGACAGCGCCGCGTCGATCATGTCGGTGGAGATCCAGCCCGGCTCGACGGTGTTGGCCCGGATCCCGTGGCGGGCCAGTTCGACGGCGACGCTGTTGACGATCGCGGTGATACCGGCTTTCGAGGCGCTGTAGGCGTGTTGACGGGGCATGCCCTGACGGGCTCCCATACTCGAGATCGCCACCAGGCTGCCGCCGGTCCCGGACTCGATCATCTGCCGGGCGGCCTCACGCAGGGTGAGGAAGACACCGTCGAGGTTGACGCTGGTGACCGACCGGAACTTCTCCAGGCTGGTGTCCAGCAGCGCAGTGACACCGCCGCCCACGCCTGCGTTCGTGAAACAGGAATCGAGGCCGCCCAATTCGGCGCGGACGCGGCTCATCGCCGCGGTGACGGCCCGCTCGTCGCTCACGTCCGCGGCGACCGCCAGCACCGGGTTGCCGAACTGTTCCAACGTCGCCTGCGCCTCGCCCAACCGTTGCGCGGACCGGCCGATGATCGCCACCGCTGCCCCGGCACGGGCCAGCCCCGAGGCGATGCCCAAGCCGATGCCCGACCCGCCGCCGGTCACCACCGAGACGTGGCCGTGCAGGTCGAAAGGATTGTCGGGATTCGAGGTTCCGGTCAACGGGCAGAGCTCCTTGCTTGAGGTCGTCGAGTGGCGCAGGCACCGGTGAGCAGTAGTTCGATCATCCCGATCGCGGTGCGTGCCCGTGGCGGGCTACCGGTGATCATGTCGCTCCAGAGGAAGGATTCGGCCAGCCGCACGATCGCATAGGCCAGGTCGTCGAGGCTCACCTCTGGGCCGATCTCGGTCATGGCGTCGAGTTGGCTTGACACCCAGGCGATCAGGTGTCCCTGGACGGTGCCGTAACTCGACGTGAGCACCCGCAGGGCGTAGTCGGGATCGTCGGCGACGAATGTCACCAGTGGCGGAAAGTCCCGCACCGTCTCGGTGACCCGGCCGTAGACGCGCAGGAAACGCTCACGCGGACCTCCCCCGCCGCGGTCGCGTGCCTCGATCCTGGCGATGGTGTCGGACATGATCTTCCAGGCGATGTCGCCGAGCAGCGCCTCACGACTGGTGAACCACCGATACAGGGTCGACCGGCCCACCCCGAGTTCCCGCGCCAGGGCCCGCATGTCGAGGCGCCGTCCATCCAGGAACCATCCGACGGCGACATCGAAGGCGCTGTCACGGGTGACGCGCACGACGGCCACACCGGCGTGGGACATATCTGCAATATGTCCCATCAGGTGGCGGTGGTCAAGCAGTGGTCGGCCGTCGGGCCGCGGCGAACGCTGTTGGACGCCGAGCACGACCTCGGTGAAGCTCACCAGTGCCGGGTTTGCCTTTCGGCCACACTTGGTCGCCATCCTTTTCATCAGCGGCTGCAAAACCCTCATTTCACCGCATATGCTTTCTCGAATAGGCTGTAAGTCCGCAAACACGGAACACGGGTAACTGCCGCCCCGGAGGGAGGACCGATGACCACGATCCGGATCAAGGACGCCGCGTCCCTGCTCGGTGTCAGCGACGACACCGTGCGCCGCTGGATCGACAGCGGCAGCCTCACCGCAGCCAAAGACGAGGCCGGCCGCAAGGTCATCGACGGCAAGGCCCTCGCCGAGTTCGCCCGACAGCACGCCGCTCCCCCGCCGGACCCACTCGGCATCGCGAGTTCGGCACGCAACCGCCTCGTCGGCCTCGTCACCCGGGTGACCGCCGACGGCGTGATGGCCGAGGTGCAGATGCAGTGCGGTCCGTTCACGGTCGTTTCGTTGATGAGCCGCGAATCGGCCGAACAACTGGGCCTCGAACCCGGCAAGTTGGCCGTGGCCGTCGTCAAAGCAACCACCGTGGTGGTCGAAACCCCGAGAGGAAGTTCATGAACTCCAGGTCCGCCGTGCTGGTCGTGGCCGTCGGCACCGTCGCGTTCATCGCGGGCTGTTCCGGTTCCACCCCCGGCTCGCAGTCATCGCCGGAACCGGCCGGGAGCTCGGCGGCATCAGCCGAAACAAGCGGTGAGATCACGGTGTTCGCCGCCGCCTCGCTGAAAAACACCTTCACCGAACTCGGCACCCGGTTCGAAGCAGCCAATCCCGGGACCACAGTCAACTTCAACTTCGCCGGCTCCTCCGATCTGGTCACCCAGATCACCCAGGGCGCACCCGCGGACGTCTTCGCCTCCGCCGACGAGAAGAACATGACCAAAGCCGTCGACGCCGGCGTCGTCGCCGGCGATCCGGTGGACTTCGCCACCAACACCCTGACTATCGTCACTCCGCCGGGAAACCCGAAAGGCGTTGTTTCCTTTGCGGATCTGGCCAAGCCGGACGTTTCGCTGGTGGTGTGCGCACCACAGGTCCCGTGCGGTTCGGCCACCGAGAAGATCGAGCAGCAGACCGGTGTGACACTGACCCCGGTGAGCGAGGAATCCGCGGTCACCGACGTCCTGGGCAAGGTCACCTCCGGACAGGCCGACGCGGGTCTGGTCTATGTCACCGACGCCAAGGGTGCCGGGGACAAGGTCGCTCCGGTCCCCTTCCCCGAATCCGCCGAGGCGGTCAACACCTACCCCATCGCCGTTCTCGAGGACGCCGGCAACAGTGCCACGGCACAACGATTCGTCGACCTGATCACCGGACCGGATGGGCAGGCGGCGCTGTCCGAAGCGGGCTTCGCCGCTCCATGAGGGTGCGACGGTCGGCCGGTGGGCTGATCCAGGTGGATCTCCCCTCCTGGATCTACCTGCCCGCCGCCGTCGGGGCGATGTTCGTCACCGTCCCGCTGATCGCGATCCTGCTGTCGATCGACTGGCCGAACTTCATCACCCTGATCACCTCCGAATCTTCCCGCGCCGCACTGATTCTGAGTCTGAAGACCGCCGCCGCCAGCACCGTGGTGTGCGTGGCGTTCGGCGTGCCGATGGCCCTGGTACTGGCCCGCGCGCGCTTCCCCGGGCAGTCCGTACTGCGGGCCCTGGTGCTGCTGCCCCTGGTGCTGCCTCCGGTGGTCGGCGGTATCGCGCTGCTGTACACCTTCGGCCGTCAGGGTCTGCTGGGTCAGCACCTCGAGGCGTTCGGCATCCGGATCGCCTTCTCCACCACCGCCGTCGTCCTCGCGCAGTCGTTTGTGTCCCTGCCGTTTCTGGTCGTCAGCCTGGAAGGCGCACTGCGATCGGCAGGCAAGCAGTACGAGGACATCGCCGCGATGCTCGGTGCCCGCCCAACGACGGTACTGCGCACGGTGACGCTGCCTCTGGTGCTGCCCGGGCTGATGTCCGGCGCGGTCCTGGCCTTCGCCCGCTCACTGGGTGAGTTCGGCGCCACCTTGACCTTCGCCGGCTCGCTGCAAGGCGTGACCCGGACTCTCCCGCTGGAGATCTACCTGCAGCGGGAAACCGATCCCGATGCGGCCGTGGCCCTTTCACTGCTACTCATCGTCGTCGCCGCACTGATCGTGGTGGCGTCGGCCTCACGGCGACTGACCGGGCCACTGTGAGCAGGATCGAACTGCACGCCCGAGTGCACCTGCGCGACGCCGAGTTCGACCTCACGCTCGACGACGGCGACGTCCTGGCCGTGCTCGGCCCCAACGGGGCGGGCAAATCCACCCTGCTGTCGCTCATCTCCGGGCTGCTGCGTCCGGACTCCGGCCGCATCGTGCTCGGTGACACCGTGGTCACCGACACCGAGGCCGCCGTGTTCGTGCCGCCGCACGCCCGCGGGGTGGCGATGCTGGCGCAGCAGGCGCTGCTGTTCCCGCACATGAGTGTGGCCGCCAACGTGGCCTATGCCCCCCGCTGCAAAGGCAACAGCCGTGCCGAGGCCGCCGTGGTCGCGCAGCGATGGCTGGCCGCGGTGGACGCCGAGCACCTGGCCGGTCGCCGTCCCGCACAGCTCTCCGGCGGGCAGGCGCAACGGGTGGCCGTGGCGCGGGCGCTGGCCGCCGAACCGCAAGTCCTCCTCCTCGACGAACCGATGGCCGCCCTCGATGTCACCGCGGCGCCCGCGGTGCGCCGCCTGCTGCGCGACATCCTGCGCGACGGGCGCCGCACGGCGGTGATCGTCACCCATGACCTGCTCGACGCGCTGGGGATCGCGAACAAGGTGATCGTCGTCGACGGCGGTCGCATCGTGGAACGCGGTGCCGTCCGCGACGTCCTGGCCGCACCCCGCAGCGAGTTCGCCGCGCGGATCGCCGGAGTCAACCTGGTGTCCGGGACCGTCACCGGGCCAGGAGTCCTGACCACAGCGTGGGATGCCACGATCTCCGGCGTCGGAGCCGTGGACGCCAACACCGCAGCCGTCGCCCTCTTCGCTCCGGCGGCGGTGTCGGTACACCTGGATGAACCCCACGGCAGTCCCCGCAATGTCATCCACACCACCATCGCCGAGATGGAGATCAACGGCGCCACCGTCCGGATCCGCGGCGCCGACCAACCCGACGGCAGCACCGGGCTGGCCGCCGACATCACCGCCGCGGCCGTCGCCGACCTCGACCTCGTCCCCGGCCGGCGGGTGTATTTCGTGGTCAAGGCCCAGGAGGTGCAACTCCTGCCGGGGCTGGACCCCGGACGTCCCTGACACCGCGCAACTACACTCACGGCCGTGCCCGGCCCTGTCATCAGCGTTTCCGCCGCGGTGATCGTCGGCGCAGAAAACCGCGTCCTCGTCGTCCGAAAGCGCGGCACCACGGCCTTCATGCAGCCGGGCGGGAAAATCGATGCCGGCGAGACACCGCTGGAAGCTCTTCGGCGGGAGGTGCGGGAAGAGCTGGGCGTCGATGTACCCCCGGCGCAGATCCGCGGGCTCGGCCGCTACGTCGCCGATGCCGCCAATGAGCCCGGCCACACGGTCGAAGCCGAGATGTTCTCGGTGACGCTGGACCAGGAGCCCCGAGCCTGCGCCGAGATCGCCGAGATGGTGTGGATCGACGCGGAAGCGCCCGGCGACATCGAGTTGGCGCCGTTGACGCGGGATGTAGTGCTGCAGCTCGTGCGCGAAAGGTGTTGCGGCACTTGATTCCAGCGGAGTTTCAGCAAACGTCACAGAATTTTCAGGGTAACCGAAGTCTGCCGGTAGTACATCCAAAACTATTGATACGAACCATCTTTCGTGCATCTCGGTTTGCAATACCCGCGAAGCTGTGCCAATCTGGGAAAAGCGAAGGGGAGTAGCCCCCCAATCGGGTAGTCGACATACTGGCGCTGCGGGTCACCGCAACGCCCGGTTACCCGGACCGGCAGTCAGCCGGTGGGCGAGACCTTCGGCCGTACAGACCGCATTGGTTGCCGGCCGGAGGCATCTGATGATCCCCTCCGGCAACCACCCGAACGAGGGGTTGTCCCGTGCTCTCCGCTCTCCTGTTGAGCTTCGCCGTCATCTTCGTCGCCGAGCTCGGCGACAAGACCCAGCTGGTCGCGATGACGTTCTCATTGCGCTACCGCTGGTGGGTGGTACTCGGCGCGATCACGGCGGCGACGACACTGGTCCACGTCCTGTCGGTCGCGATCGGGCACTACCTGGGCGCCGCGCTGCCGACGCACCTTCTCGGCCTCTTGGCCGGCGCGATGTTCGTCTTCTTCGGCCTCTGGACATTGCGCGGCGACAGCCTCAGCGACGAAGAGAAGAGCCGGGCCCAGCGGGCCACCGGTGCCGCATTCTTCGTGGTCACCTCGGCGTTCTTCCTGGCCGAGCTCGGCGACAAGACCATGCTCGCCACCATCACCCTGGCCGCCGACAACGACTGGCTGGGCGTGTGGATCGGATCCACCCTGGGCATGGTGGTCGCCGACGGGCTAGCGATCATCGTGGGTGCGGTCGCCGGCAAGCACCTGCCCGAGCGGCTCATCCAGATCGGCGCGGCGGTCCTGTTCCTCTTGTTCGGCTTCTACATGCTGCTGGAGAACATCTTCACCAGCGCTCCGATCTGGGTCATCGCCCTCGCCACCGCGGCCATCGTCGCGCTGTGCGCGGCGATGCTGCGCGCCCTACCCGAGCGATTCCGGCCGGCGGTGCTGAAACCGCAGGACACCTCCCCCGCCGTCGGCGAGACTGAGCAGGCATCCGCCGCCGAGGAGCCTACGCAGAACCGGATCTGACCAGGGAAGGGACGTCATGACGACAGTCGCCGAGAAGCCGAAGACCGCACCCTGGCTCGTCTTTTCCCGATTCCTGGCGCTCGCCACGGTCGCCGTGGTGGCCGTCCTGTTCGTCACCGCCGGGTCGGTGATCCAGGCGGGCGAATTCCTGGACATCCACGGCGGGGCTGCGATCGCCTTGCACGTGGTGACGGGTGTGCTCACCGTGACGCTGGCGGGCTTGGCGCGGCAACGGCGTCACGGCTGGTGGGCGGCGGCCCTGGCCCTCGGGTTGTTCGCCTTCTCCTTTGTCCAGGCCTACCTCGGCAAGGGTCACACCCTGAGCGTGCACGTCCCCGGCGCCCTGCTCATCACGGCCGCCTCGGTCTGGCTGACGGTCTGGCTGTTCTCCCGCCCGCGCAGCTGAGCTGCGGTGACACTCGACGAACTGGCCCGGCACCTGTGTGCCTCCGGGGTGGTCACCGTATTGATCGACGGACGTTCGGGGTCGGGCAAATCCACCCTGGCCGACCAGTTGGCCCAGCGCTGGGCCGGCAGTGTGGTGGTGCGCCTCGATGACATCTACCCCGGCTGGGACGGCCTGGCCTGGGCGGTGGACCACGTTCACACCGAACTGCTGCAACCGCGCAGCGCGGGTGATCCAGCGCGCTGGAGGCAGTGGGACTGGACGACGAACACCCCCGCCGGGTGGCGTCCGGTCACTGCCACCCAACGCCTGATCGTGGAAGGCGTCGGCACCCTGTCCGCCGGCAACCGGGCACTGGCGGACATCGGCATCTGGATCGACGCCGACGACGAGGTGCGCAAGCAGCGGGCATTGCGGCGCGACGGCGACACCTACCGTCCTTTCTGGGACCGATGGGCGGCCCAGGAAGAGACCCTCATCGCCCGGCATGACCCCCGCTCGGCCGCGGACTACCTCGCCACCGGGACCGCCGACGGCACGGATTGGTGCTTCACCAGCACCCACCCGGTATAGCAACTCCTGTGTGTGTGGACTAGCTTGGAGCACGGAACACCACGGGAGTGCACACCGAGTGCGCTGAGAGGACGGCTGACCGGCTGTCGACCGTACGAACCTGACCGGGTAATGCCGGCGTAGGGAGATGCACGTGAACATTGCCTGTCACGTAACACCCATCTGAGCGCCCGTTTCGGCGCCGCACTGCCACGGTCGCAATCGCCGTGCTCGCCTTCACGATTCGTCGCTGCCCGGTCCGTGCACGAATCTCAAATACTCAGTACGAGGAGTCTCATGTCCCATCCGACCTCCGACACCCGTCGCCCCGTGCGCTGGCGCGTCGTCGACATCGTGGTCGCCAGCGTGCTCGCGGTGGCCGCCGGCCTGGTTTTCGTCTTCTGGAACGTCGCGTCCAATCCCATCGCCACCCCGTTGAACGCCGTCCTGCCCGGCCTGCAGGCACTCGCGGGCGGCGGTTGGCTCTTCGCCGGCGTGCTCACCGCGCTGGTGATCCGCAAACCCGGCGCGGCCCTCTACGGCGAGTTGGTGGCCGCCACGGTGTCGGCCCTGGTCGGAAACCAGTGGGGCGTGTTGACCATCGAGTCCGGCCTGGTGCAGGGCCTGGGCGCCGAACTGGTGTTCGCGCTGTTCCTCTATCGCCGGTGGAACCTGCCCGTGGCCACCGCCGCCGGCGCTGCCGCCGGTCTGGCCCTGGCCATCAACGACCTGATCCTCTGGTACCCGGGATCGACCACCACCTTCGCAGCCATCTACACCGCCTCGGCAGTGGTCTCCGGTGCCGTCCTGGCCGGGGTGCTGTCCTGGTTCGTGGTCCGGGGCCTCGCCAAGACCGGAGCGCTCAGCCGCTTCGAGTCCGGAAGAGTGGTCGCGAGTCCCGCGCCTCGATGACACCTCGTCTCGGTGGCGCCGACGTGACGGCCGCCGGGTGGGGCTGGCAGCACGCCGGTCAGAGCCGTTGGGCGATAGAGGATCTGGAGCTGCACGTCGCGGCCGGAGAACGGGTGCTGTTGCTCGGACCGTCGGGGTCGGGGAAATCGACCCTGCTGCACGGTCTGGCCGGGCTGCTCGGCGGCTCCGAGGAGGGGCACCAGGCGGGCAGGCTTCTGATCGACGGCGCCGCACCGGTGCAGCAACGGAACCGCCTCGGAATGGTGCTACAGGACCCGGACTCACAAGTGATCCTGTCCCGCGTCGGCGACGACGTCGCGTTCGGCATGGAGAACTTCGCCGTTCCCCGCGACCGGATCTGGCCGCGCGTCGACGCGGCGCTGCGGTCGGTCGGCCTGAATCTCCCTGTCCACCACAACACCTCAACGCTGTCGGGTGGGCAGAAACAGCGGCTGGCGCTGGCAGGTGTGCTGGCGATGAGCCCGGGCCTGCTCCTGCTGGACGAACCCACCGCCAATCTCGATCCCGACGGGGTGATCGAGGTGCGCGACGCCGTGACCGCGGTCGCCGAACTGACCGGTGCCACCCTGATCGTCGTCGAGCACCGCACCAAGGTCTGGTTACCCGTCGTCGACCGGGTCATCGTGCTCGGCGCCGACGGGACTGTGATGGCCGACGGCCCACCGGAACAGACCATCCGGCGCGAACGTGATCACCTACTGCAGTCCGGTATCTGGATCCCTGATGCACCGGTCCCCCACCTGAACCGCACCCCGCCGCCTGTGGGGGAACCTCTGCTGGCAGCGACGGACCTGTCGTTGGGGTACCGCGCGAATCCGCCGCTTCGCACCGGGCTCGACTTCGGCATCTCGGCGGGGCGGGTCACCGCGGTGACGGGCCCCAACGGCGCGGGCAAGTCGACACTGGCCCTGACCCTCGGAGGTCTGCTGCCACCGCACGGCGGCGCACTCGAAGCACGCTCCGACTTCGCGCCGTCGCCGAAGAACCGCGAACCCGCCCGGTGGCGCTCCAAGGATCTGCTGACCCGCATCGCCAGCGTCTTCCAGGATCCCGAGCACCAGTTCCTCACCCCCACCGTCCGTGACGAGCTCTCGCTGGGGCCCAAAGCCCTCAAACTCGGCCAGGCCGAAATCGATTCACTCGGTGACGCGCTGCTGGACCGACTGCGGCTGAGTCATCTGGCCGACCGCAGCCCGTACACGCTGTCCGGCGGTGAGAAGCGCCGCCTGTCGGTGGCAGGCGTGTTGATGACGCGGCCCGACATCATCGTCCTCGACGAGCCCACGTTCGGGCAGGACCGTCGTACCTGGGAGGAACTGATCCACCTACTGTCCGAGATCGCCGACGACGGCAGCGCTGTGGTGGCGGTGACCCATGATGCGGAATTCGTCGACGTCCTGGCCGACGACCGGATAACGCTGTGATCAACCCTGTCGCGAAACTGCTGACAGCCGGGGTCATCGCGTTGGCGCTCGTGCTCAGCGTGGACTGGGTGTCGGCGCTGACAGCCCTGGTACTGGAGATCCCGTTGTTCGTGGCACTCGGTGTCCGGTTGCGGCCGTTCGTGATTCGTGGCGCGGTCATCACCGTCGCGGCCGCCCTCACCGCACTGACCAACCTGCTCTACGGCGAGCCCCGCGGTACCGTGCACTGGCATTTTCTGCTGATCACCGTCAGCGACGGTTCCATCGAGCTGGCCCTGGCCATGTTCCTGCGCGTGCTGGCCATTGCGCTGCCCTCGGTGCTGTTGTTCATCGACGTCGACGCCACCGAGCTGGCCGACGGACTGGGCCAGGTGCTCAAACTCCCCGCCCGGTTCGTGGTCGGCGCCATGGCCGGTCTGCGGCTGGTGGGGCTGCTACGACAGGACTGGCAGTACCTCGGGCACGCCCGCCGCGCCCGAGGGGTGGCCGATCAGGGCCGGATCCGGCGCTTCGTGGGCCAATCGTTTGCCCTGCTGGTGTTCGCGCTGCGCCGCGGGTCCAAGCTCGCAACCGCAATGGAGGCACGGGGATTCGGAGCCTACCCCACCCGGACCTGGGCGCGGCCGTCGACCTTCGGACCGCGAGAACTCGCCCTGATCGCCGCCGGCGTGGCCATCGCCGCGGCGGCCATCGGCGTCTCCATCGCCTTCGGCACCTGGAATTTCGTCGGGAGCTGAGGGCGGGTAAGACCTTTCCTCACCGCTCTCACGTCCTGTACCGCCACGGGAGGCGAAAGCGCAACGACAGCACTGCGATCCGGGCCTCGACGACAAGAGCCGGCCGGTGTCGGGCGCCGGAGGTGTCGGACCGAGTGTCGCCGCAGGCGATCGACACAGGCTGCGTGCATGCAGTAGCACGTGCCCGAGGACGCGAAAAGGTCATGGAATATCCGTTCCGGCGATGCTTTGGTGAATCGTATCACCGCAGATCAGACCGTACCAGACCTAATGTCGCAAAAATTTTGGTGATACGATTCACCGACATCGGCCAGTGCATGCCGATGCACTCCACTCCACAGGTCAGGCCACACGCTTGTGGCCGCGATGTGCGTTGCGTGGAGTTCATCTCTCGATATCAACAGGAGTTTCGCCATGGGACAGTTGGACGGAAAGGTCGCATTCATCACCGGCGTCGCCCGAGGACAAGGGCGTTCGCATGCCCTGACGCTGGCGCGCGAGGGCGCCAGCATCATCGGACTCGACGTCTGCGCCAAACCCTCGACGACGCCGTATCCGGGTGCCACCGAAGAGGATCTCCAGGAGACCGTGCGCCAGGTCAAAGAGATCGGCGGCCAGATCTTCGTCGACATCGCCGATACCCGTGACTACGCCGCGGTCCAGGGGGTCTTCGATCGAGGAATCGAACAGTTCGGCCGCGTGGACATCGTGCTGCCGAACGCCGGCATCTGCTCGGGGGCCAAGACCTGGGAGCTGAGCCCCGAAGACTGGCGGGAGATGGTCGACATCAACCTCAACGGCGTCTTCCACACCGTCAAGGCGGCCATTCCCACGCTGATCGCCCAGAATGAGGGCGGCTCAATTGTTTTCACAGGGTCCACCGAGGCACTCAAGGGCGCCGAGAACATCTCCTCCTACGCCGCGTCAAAACACGGCGTCACCGGATTGATGACCTCGCTCGCACGCGAACTCGGCCAGTACAACATCCGTGTCAATTCCGTGAATCCCACCTGCGTCGACACCCACATGATCAACAACGACTTCGTCTACGGCCTGTTCCGGCCGGACCTGGACAAGCCCACGCGCGACGATGTGACCGACACGTTCACATCCACGCATGTCCTGCCCGTCCCGTGGATCCAACCCCAGGATGTCAGCAATGCCATCCTCTACCTGGTGACCGAGCCCGGCCGGTTCATCACGGCCACCCCGCTGGTCATCGATGCGGGCTTCATCGTGAAGTCCTGATCGTCGGCGCCCTCGGACCGGCCCTCTGCGGCGATTCATTCGACGCAGAGGGCTAGGCTGTCTGGCGGCCTGTGAGGTGAAAAGAGAGCAGCGGCATGGTCACGATGAAGGACGTCGCGAAGGCAGCTGGTGTGTCTCAGGCGTCGGTGTCGTATGCCTACAGCGGTTCCCCCAAAGTGTCGCCGACTCAGCGCGAACAGATCTTTGCCGCCGCAGCCCGGCTGGGGTACACCGGCCCCAGCGTCGCAGGGAGCAGCCTGCGACGCGGCCGTATCGGAACCGTCGGTGTCATGGTTCCGGGAGCGCTGGCCAGTGCGGTCGTCGACCCGTCGACCGCACTGCTACTGCAGGGCATCGTCGAAGTCGGCGCCATGACCGACGTGGCGTTGACGTTGTTACCGGTCGACGGTCCGGCGCTGGGAGCACCGGAGCACCATCCGGTGATGCCGGCGGCACTGAGAGGGCTCGTCGATGGTGTGGTGATGCATTGTCTCCCCAACGATCACCCAGCCGTCCAGGCAGTGGTGTCACGCGGAATCCCCGCTGTTGCCGTCGATTCGCCACGGCTGCCCGGCATTCCGTATGTCACCGTTGATCACCGCCGCGCAGGCGCCGAGCAGATGGCGCACGTGTTGAGCCTCGGGCACCGGCGCATCGGCATCGTATCGGATCGCCTGGCGGGCGAGGCCTCTCCACACGTGCGCAATTTCGCCGACGTCACCGATGTCAACGAGACGTACCTGCAGGAGCGCCTCCGCGGGTACCGCGACGCCATCGACGCAGTGGCACCGCAAACCACCGACGTGCGCCTCGTGGAGGCCACCGACATCACGATGGTCAGCGGCATGACCGCCGCCAGACAGCTGTTGGAACACTCCCCTACCGCGGTCGTCGCGACCTCTGATGTGCACGCGGTGGCCGCACTGAAAGTGTTGGAAGCAGTTGGTATCTCGGTTCCCGAGCAGGTTTCGGTGATCGGATTCGACGACGCGCCGATCGCCGACCTCATGAATCTCACCACTGTTCACCAGCCACTCGCTGAGAAGGGTCAGGCCGCTGCGACGATGCTGCTGGACCTGTTGGCCAAACGGCCCCGCCGAAGGTCGGTGAAGCCGACGCACTTGGTGGTCCGCTCGACCACCGGGCCCGCCGGTCACCACTGACAGATACGGAAAACCCGGCGAGGTCTCCGCCGGGTCTGCCGCTTCTGGGTGCTGCCGGTCGCCTACTTGTGCCGGGGCTGTGCCACCGGGGGCGTGGGCTCCGCCAGCGGAACTTCGTTGGCGTACTGCGCCATATCGTGCTTGGCGCGGTGCTCCCGCAGCAGATCGGCGATGGCGATCGCGTCACCCTCGGGGGCTGTCGAGTGCTGGTACGGCTTGGCGACCCACATGTAGATCAACCCGACGGCCGCCACCACCACGAAGCCGATCAAGGCGATCCACCGGTCGTAGAACGCCAGCTCGGGATCGCCGTTCGGGCGTGCCAGGACGATCATGGACAGCACACCGTAGACCAGTGCGCCGATGCCCACGGGCCAACCCCACTTGCCCAACGTCCACCGACCGGCAGGCTGCCAGCCCTTGGCCCGGGCCCGCAGCGAAGCGAAGACCACCATCTGGAAGGCGAAGTACCCGGCGAGCATCTGGAAGGCTGCGACGCGGAACAGAGCGTTCGGCAGGAAGTACAGCAGAACGAACATGCCGATCGGCAGGACCGTCACGATGACCAGCGCATTGAGCGGTACCTTTCGGACAGAGATCTTCTTGAAAACCGCGCTGCCCGGGAACATGTCGTCGCGAGCGAACGAGAAGATCAGTCGACTACCGGCGGCCTGTTGCCCCATGACGCACGCCAGGAAGGACGTCAGCGCGACGATCAGGAAGATCTTCGTGCCGACTACGCCGAAGTTGTCGGTCAAGATGGCGATGATGGGATTGCCGACGTCGCCGTTGACAATCTCCTGCAGGTTGGGTGCGGCGAGGATGTAGCCGATGAAGGCGAAGATCGCGGCGGCACCGCCGAGGACGACTGTCATCATCATCGACCGTGGGATGGTCCGCCCGGGGTTGGGGGTCTCCTCGGCGACCTCTCCGCAGGCCTCGAAACCGTAATACAGCACCAGGCCGATGATTGCGGCGGTGGCGAATGCGCTCAGGTAATCACCGTCTCCACCGGTTCCGAACGTGTCGAAGAGGACCGAAAAGCTGTTGGCGCGAGCGAAGATCAACAGGTAGAGACCGACCACCACGATGCCGGCGACCTCAGCCGCCAGGCCCACCTTGGCAATGGTCGCAAGCGTTTTCGATCCGGTGGAGTTCAGCGCCAGGCAGATCAACACCACGATGGTGGCGATGATCAGCTTCTGCAGCGGTGTCGAGGAGATGTTGGAATCCGAATTGAACAGGGCCAGCACAAAGTCCGCGCTGAACATCGCAGTGGTGGTAGCTCCCACCACAACCGCGGAGATGTAGATCCACGACATGATCCAGGCGTACTGACCGTTCCACAGCCGGCGCGCCCACTGGTAAAGGCCTCCGGCAATGGGAAACTGCGAGACGATCTCGCCGAACACCATTGCGACCAGCAGCTGTCCGGCTGCTGCGATCAGGAGCCACAAGATCGACGGGGGCCCCGCCGTGGTGAGGGCCTGGGTGAACATCGAGAGGACGCCCACCATCGGGGACAGATACAGGAAACCGAGCGCGAAGTTCGACCACATACCGATCTTGCGGTCGAACTTCTCCTCGTATCCCAACACCCGCAGGTGGGCGTCGTCGCCGGAAAGCGACGATCCCCCGCCCTTCGTTGTTAATGACATTCGAATCTCCTTGTGCGTTCGGCGATCTGCTGTTGATCGCCCACTGGTCTGCCTAAGACCCGAAGTCGCCCTGCAATGACGTCGCTGTTCCCGGGTGCGAACCGCTTCGAAGCTGTTTCGGCGACCGTGTGACTGTGGCCACATCTGAGTTTGGGCGCTTGCGAGGCGATCGGTCAGACGCAGACTGTGCAATGCCCGTATGAAAACTTGCATGGTGTGGAGCGCTCAATACCCACGCAACGCGGCGGTAATTTGAGGTAAACATGCAGGTCAACTGAGTGAATGCGAACACAGAGCGCCAGCGGTCGGAAAGCCGGTACCAACCACTGCGCACACTACGAAAAGCGTGGGGCCCGCGGTGCACATTCCGCACATTTTGCACCCCGACGGGTCGCTCTACCGTCGAGGAGTCCGATTCACCCGTACTCCTGGAGGACCCGCAGATGCCCCCACATCCGGAAACGACGGCCTCCTGGCACGATCGCCACCGATCGGTGCTCGCCGAGGAGAAGTCCATCGAATTCGACCGATTCTCGTATTCGGACGCCTGGGCTCTGGGCACCCGGCTCGTGGAGACTGCCTCACGCCACGCGTACCCGGTGGCGATCGGGATCAATTTCGGTGAACAGCGCGTGTTCCATGCCGCACTCGAAGGTTCGGCCGCCACCAATGACGACTGGCTGGCCCGCAAGTTCACCGCCGTTTACAAACACAACTGCTCGTCGTGGGCGCTGGAATGCCAGGTGCGCGCCACCGGCGAGGACTATTACTCCGACTACGGCTACCGGGCGGCAGATATCGCTGTGGCCGGCGGCGCCGTCCCCCTACGTGTACGCGGATCCCTCATCGGCGCCGTCGGTGTCTCGGGGCTCGAATCCGTTGAAGACCATCGACTGGTCATCGCGGCGCTGACCGCCTTCCGCACGTGAAGTGGTCAGCGGCCGGTACCGGCTGGGGTCCGGTCGGGTGTGACCGCAGGCGCGGCAACGGCGCAGAAGCCCACGGCGGCAAGCGGTAACAGCCAGGCTCCGTGCCAGCCCACCATCTGCACCAGCCAGCCGATGACGGCCGGCCCGGCCAAGATCGCGACGTAGCCGAGGCCGACCACACGCGAGAGGCTGCGTCCGGCGGTCCCGCCGTCGACATTGCCGGCCGCGGTGAAAACCTGCGGTATGCCGCCGGCCAATCCCAGCCCGAACAGGACCCAGCCCACCGCGACCACGGGCAACGAAGATCCGAGGTTGACGATCAGGATGCCGACTGCGGCGAGCATCGAGCCGAATCTGAGCACCCGCATCGGTCCGGCAGAGTGGGCGATGCGATCCGAGAGGAACCGGCACACGGTCATCGCGACGAGGAAGGAACCCACCGCCAGCGCTCCGAGTGATTGCGACGCACCGAGGTGCTGCTGAGCATGCAAGCTGGCCCAATCCAACGCCGAGCCTTCGGCCAGGAGCAACAGAAACGCCAACGCACCGAGTAGCAGAACCCGCCGGCGCCGCCCGCCCAACGGGCGGCCGCCGCCGGTGGGCTCCGGTTCCTTGGAAGTGCGGGATGGATGGTCAGGCCTCCCGAACCGTCCGTGGAATCCGAGGACGGCCAGTCCGTCGATCATCAGGCAGATCGCGCTCACCGTGACCGCCGTGGTCAGGACTTCGAGCCCAAGTGCAAAACCCGCTGCGCCGATCAGCGAACCCACGACAGTGCCGATCGAGAACACCGCGTGAAACGCCGACATGATGGGGCGGCCGTAATCCCGCTCCACGTGTACAGCGGCTGCGTTCATCCCGACGTCGGCGTTGCCGATCGCGATGCCGAAGATGAAGGCGCCGACCATCGCGTGACCTACCGACGTCGCCACCAGCGGGACGGCCAGCAGGATCGCCATGGTGGCCGCGCCGGTGAGGGCGATCACCTCGGCGCCGTACCGGTCGATCAGAAAGCCCGAAAGTTGCATGCCGGCAAGGGAACCGGCGCCGAGGACCAGCAGCACCGCACCCACCATGGAGGTCGACATGCCGACGGCCTCCTTGAGGCTCGGCAGGTGCACCGCCCAGGTAGTCAAGATCATGCCGAAGGCCACGAACAGCGCGTGCACCGCCGCACGTGAACGCACCGGCACAGGCTCGTGGATCTGTTCGGCCATCAGGATGAATTCTGCCTTTCTGCACTCAACGGAATGGCACCCGCGGGTGTCTCAGCTGTTGATCAGCGCGCCGCGCGGCGCGTTGGCATTGATCCTCCTGGCGGCCCGCTCACCCTCGTGAACCGCCTCCATCATCGTGCGGCTGGCGATGGCGTCACCGATGCGCTCGAGCGGAACACCGCGGCCTTTCAACGCAAAGTACAGATCGTTGACCGGGCGGTGCCAGCCGGCGCGGATCACCGTGTCGACATCGGTGATGACTCCGGGTCTGCCCTGCTCGCTGGTATGCACGGTGGAGCCCCGCACCGCCGTCACCGTCGTGAACGGCCTCGCCGTCATGCCCGACTTGTGCACACGGGGTACCGCCAGATTGGCGCTGAACGGACCCAGCTTGGCGCCGACGTAGGGCAACGGGGTGATCATCTCGACGTCGTGGCCGTCCTGCTGCAACTGCAGGGCCAGACCGATGCCCTTCCAGCCGCCTTCACCGTCGTCGATGATCACGACGTGCTTGCCAACAGGCTCCTCCTTTTCGAGCACATCCCACACCGAAAGCACCTGCTCGTGATCAAGTCCCGGAGTGAATGGAATGCCTTGCGCCAGGTTGCCGACGATATCGGCCGGCGGCGCCGAACCGGTGGCCACGATGACGTGGTGGGGATCCAGTGCGAGGATCTCCTGGGCCGACGGGGCCCAGTTCAGCCGGAGGTCCACCCTGTACTTGGCGATCATGACGTCGAGGTGATCGATGACTCCCCCGATCTCACCGCGGCCCTTGATCCTCGCCGCGATTCTGAGCTGACCGCCGGTCCGGTTGCGTCGTTCGATCAGGATCACTTCGTGTCCCTGCCGGGCCGCCGTTTCGGCCGCTTTCATGCCGGCAGGTCCGGCGCCGATGACCACGACCCGCCGCCGGAACGACGCCTGCATCAACGTGCCGATGCCGAGCTCCTGCTCATAACCCGCGGCCGGGTTGTGCACACACGAGGAATGGGTGACGTTGAACAACCGGTCGATACACCCCTGATTACATCCGATGCAGCGGCGGATCTCCTCAACGCGACCCTCTTTCATCTTGTTGACCGTTTCCGGGTCGGCGATCTGCTGACGGGTCATCGCCACCATGTCCGCGTGGCCGAGCGCGAGGATGTCGGCGGCATCGAAGGGGTCGTTGATCCGGCCCACCGCGATGACGGGGATGTCCACCGCAGACTTCACCGCCGCGGCGAGATCTTCCCAGATTCGCTTGGGGTGCTGCATGTCCGGAACGTTCTGGTGCGCTTCGTTGTAGGTGGCGGCCTTGACGCAGATGTAGTCGATCTTGCCACTCGCCGTCAGCGCCCTGGCGATGTCCTGAGCATCCGAAGCCACCAGGCCGCCCGGGCTGAAATCGTGGCCCTGCAGGTTGATTCCGACGAGGTAGTCCGGGCCCACCTCGTCGCGCACGGCGTGGATGACCCGTAACACGATCCGCACGCGGTTTTCCAGCGAACCGCCATAGTCGTCGGTGCGATGGTTGGAGAACGGCGAGAGAAACGAGGCCAGGAGGTAACCGCCGTAGCCCGAGTGGATCTCGACGCCATCCATCCCGCCCTGCTTGGCGTGACGCGCCCCGACGGCGTGCGCCTCGACGATCTCGTCGATGTCCTCGATTTCCATCTCTTTGGGCATCTCGAGGTTGAACGGACACGGTGTGTTCGACGGCGACCACAACGCCCGCTCGGTGAACGTCGAATGACCCTGGCGCCCACCGTGACCCAGCTGCATCACGATCCGCGCGCCATGTTCGTGCACCGCGTCGGCGATTTTGCGCAGACCCGGCACGATCTCGGGGAGCCAGGACCGCGGCTCCCCCGGTACGTCCTGTGATGTCGGGTGGATCTGGGGGAAGGCCATGCCGATCAGGCCCGCCCCGCCCATGGCGCGCTCACGGTAGTAGGCCACGTGCTGGTCGGTGGGCAGGTAATCCTTGGCCATACCGGTGCCATGGCCGGTCATCACCACGCGGTTGCGGATTTCGACCTTGCCGAGGGTGATTGGTTCGAACAGCGGCGCCAGGCTGGTATCCGTGGGAACTGTTGCCGTCATAGCATCGTCTCCTGATCTGACATGCGGGAGCTAAGAGTTGTCGAGGGCTGCGAGGGCAGCAGAAGCGATGTGCCGACTCAGGCGGTGAGCGCGCCGGAGTGTCCCAGCCGCAACGCCAGCGCCGCCACCGTGAGGGCGGGGTTGACCGCCGCCGACGACGGGAATGGTGAGCTGTCGGCGATCCAGAGGTTGTCCAGGTCGTGGGCGCGCAGATCCGCGTCGACGACGCTGGTGGCCGGGTCGTCTCCCATGCGTGCGGTACCACATTGATGGGAGGTGGCCTCGACGCCGAGGTTGCGGGTGAGCACCACCGGGAAACCGGCCTTGCGGACAACGGTTTTCATCCGGGCGACGAGGTCTTCGTGGGCCACGGTGTTGGTGGCGAACCGGTTGAGAACGACCTGGCCGCGTGGGGACAACGACACCCGGTTGTCGGCCATCGGAAGATCTTCGCTCTGGATGAACAGATCCAAGGTGTACTTGGTGGCCTGGTCGAGAACCGGCATCGGCACCCAGGGCTTGCCCAGTTTGGCTTGCGGACCCCGGAGTTTTCCGAGGCCTTGGACATTTCCCAGCGGGTAACGGTTCGTGGGCCCAGCCGAGTACCAGTCGTTGATACCGATGGTCTTCTGGTACACCGCTTCGTTGCGATGCCGCGGGTCGATCGCCAGGAAGAACGTGGTGACGTGTGCCATGTAGTTCCGGCCCACCTGATCCGACGAGTTGGCCAGTCCCCGCGGGTGAGTCGACGACTGCGACCGCAGCAGCAGCGCCGCGGTGTTCACGGCACCGCAGGAGATCACGAAGCGTTTGGCCCGCACCTGAATCATCCTGCCTCGGTGTCTGATTCGGGCCGCCACGACAGTACGTCCGGTGACGTCGGTGTCGAGCCGCACCACTTCGGCATTGGTCATCAGGCGCACGTTCTTGGAGTCGGCGTCCAGCGCCGGGCGGACCGCAGCGACATCCGCGTCGCCCTTGGCGTCCACCATGCACGCGAAGGAGTCACAGGTACCACACAGCACGCAATTACCGCCGGGCCGGCGGTCGAGTGCCTGCGGCGCCGCGAAGGGATGCAGCCCCTGCTGACTGGCGGAGGCCACCAGCTTCGCCATGGCGCCCTCGTGGGACAACCCGGGAAACGGATAGTCGGTCGATCGCCACGGGTCAGTGGGGTCTTCCCCTTTGTTGGCATGCACCCAGAACATCTGCTCGGCGGCGCCGTAGAACGGTTCGAGTTCGGCGTAGGAAACCGGCCAGGCCGGAGACTCTCCGTCGATGTGTTCGATTGTGCCGAAATCGCATTCGCGGAACCGGGGCAGGGTGGCGCCGTAGAGCTTCGTCGACCCACCGACATAGTGATAGTTGCCGGGGACAAAATCGTTCCCGGTCTTGGCGTCGTGCCAGGGCGCGGAGTTCTTGTAGCGGCCGTGAGTGTGGACGGCATCGAACGACCAGTTCTCGCGTTCGACCGGAAGGAAATCTCCTTGTTCGATGACAAGGACGTTCGCGCCCGAATCACGCAAGGCGTAGGCCAGCGAACCGCCGCCCATTCCCGAGCCGATGACGGCGATATCGGTGTCGAGTACGTCGGGCGGATCGGCGATCACTTGGGATTGCACGGCAAGAGCAGGTATGGACACGTAGAACTCCCCTGGGCTGAGAGGATCGTCGTCATGTGACGCGGGTTATACCGTCCAAAGTTATTGCGCGCGAGGCCCGGACGGCAGGCACGTTGTGAGAAGTCATCGACGCGAACGCTGCACGAACTGCGTCGTCAGCTCCGCGGCCCCCGCTGGAGCAGATCGTGTCCCCGGACAGCGAAGATCAGCGCCTGCCGGGTGTCGGCGTCGTCGAGTGAGCGGCCGAGCAATGCTTCGATGCGCTCCAGCCGGTAGTAGAGCGTCCTGCGCTGGACGTACAACAACTGAGCGGCTTGGCTCTTGTTGCCGTCGCAGGACAGGTAGGTGCGCAGCGTCGGCAGCAGCGGGTTGTTGGCTTTCGCGTCGTGCTTGAGCAGGGGGCCCAGCTCGTCTTCGATGTAGCGGGCCAGTTCGGGCCCACCGGCCAGCGAAGCGAGCAGCCGCAGGACGCCGAGATCGTCGAACCGGTGCACGGCCGCGTCCGGCCGGGCCAGAGCCACCGACGACGCGCTTCGCGCCTGCTCCACCGCGGTGGAGAGCTGGCTGGCGCTGACGGGCCGGCTCACTCCGGCGCGAACCTCCAGCGCTGTCAGGCGTTCCACCACCTGCTTCTCTGAACTGGTCCGCGACAACCCCATCACCACCAGGGTGTGCTCACCGAGGTCGGCGACCACGGCGGGCACCCTCAGATTCCGGCAGAGCTCTTCCATTGCGTCTTCTCCGGTGTTCGGCGCTCGCCCGTCTTTGCAGACGAACACCACCACCAACGCACGGTCGCGCAGATCCCTGCCGATCCGCAGGGCGCGGGCGACGAAGGCGTCGCCCGAGATGTCACCGAGCAGCAGCCGACTGACCAGGGCGTTCTGGCGCTGGGCTGAGCGCGCACCGCTTTCCCGCGCACCGAGCAGCGCGATCGCGATACCGTCGGCGGCCCTGTCGATCGCGTAGCCGGCCGTGCCGGCGATCGCGTCACCGCCGTGCAGAACATGCAGCCAGCCCCATCGCTCACCGCGAAGCACCACTGCTTTACGTGTGCAGTTGTTCGCCTCGTTGGCGTTGCCGGTCGCGGCAGTGTCGTGCTCGATGCGGGAGTGGTGCTCCCACTCCGTGAGGGTGAGATCGCCCGCCGGGGAGCTGCCCGAGTAGGCCACCACCTGCCGCGTAGCGTCCTCGAGGACCACCGGCTTGTGCACTTCGGCGGCGAGCGCGTCGGTGAAGTGCACATGGTCGCGGCCGGCCAGCAACAACTGCATGAAGGTGGCATTGAGGCGCTCGTATGCGCTCAGATCCAACACCCGCTGGTCGATGATCGATTCGTGGACCTGCGCGGAAACCTCCACGAAAGGTAGTTCGCCGTCGAGGCCGACCAGCGGGAATTCGAGCTCCCGTGCCGCGTCCACCAGGGCCGGCGGCATCGTGCTGAACGCCCGACCGCTCAGCTCCACGATCAGGACAGCGGCCTTGGCTTCGGCGATATCGCGGATATAGCGTCGCTGGCCTTCTTCATCGGCACCGATCCCCAGCCCTGCGGTCAACAACATCTCCCCGCCGCTGAGGAACTGGGCGATATCGGGGATCTCGGTGGGGTGAACCCACCGGACCGTGCGGTCGAAGTTGCTCTGGCCTGCGTGAACAGTCACCGAGACCCGGCGGAAAACCTCGAGTTGCAGTGCCGCCTCGATTGTCATGCTCATGGTCACTCGGCTCTTCCGGATTGTGCAACACTGCGCCGATCGATTGCGCACAGTGAGTCTACGAGGTGCGGGCGGGAGCACCTCGTCCAGCCGCCGGGCGGGAGGCCCCCGAGCTAGGGTTGTCTGGCCGCCCAGGCGATGCCCTGTTTGGTCAGGCGTCGGACATCCGCGCCGGCGAGATCCTCGGTCGCGTGACCCACCGAGTGGTAGAACACCCGGCCGCGGCCCCAGTTCCGCACCCACGCCACCGGGCTCTTGAGTCCGTCCAGCCAGGGGAAGTGCTCACCGTCGAAGGTGGTCTCGGCCAACACCCGGTTGTTGGGGTCGACGCTCATGTAGTACTGCTCTGAGGCCACCGCGAAGTCGTTCACACCGGAGGTGACTTCGTGGTGGTGATCGACGATGTTCACCTTGTACGGATGCGGATAGCCTTCGCCACCTGGATGGCTCAGGAAGTCGCCGCCGAGCATGAGGTGATAACGCAGACTCGAGCGAAATGACGCGGCCGCTCCGTGCCACGCAGCGACCCCGGTGCCCGACTCCACCGCCGCCATCAGGTGGTCTTCCTGGGAGTCCGTCAGGTCCTCCGTGGTGAGCGCGTTGTTCCAGCCGATGATGATGAGGTCGTAACCGGTGAGGTCACGATCCAGGGTGAAGATGTCTTGCGACTCCTCCATCTCGAATCCGAGTTCGCCGACCACCAGCTCGCGGGTCCAGCCGGCGATGTCATACGGGCTGTGTCCAGGCCAACCACCATAGAGATAGAGAACTTTCGTCATCGTGGGCTGTCCTCCTCGGGACTGTCGTGAGGTGCGCTGTCGAAGGGCATCAGCTCGCGTGGCTGCACCAGGGCCTCCGGTGTCAGCAATTGCGCCACCTGGCTCGCCGACAGCAGGCCTTCTTCTATCACCAGATCAGGTATCGCGCGATCGGTGGCCAGCGCCAGCTTGGCCAGCCGGGCCGACTCCGCATAGCCCAGGTACGGGCTCAACGCGGTGACGATGCCGATCGAGTTGGTGACCGAGGCGAACAGGCGCTGCTCGTTGGCGGTGATACCGGTGATGCAGTTGGCCGTCAGCGTCTTGCACGCCTCGTTGAGGTGGGTCAGTGACCGCAGCAGTGAGTGGGCGATGATCGGCTCGAAAGCGTTGAGCTGCAGTTGCCCCGCCTCGGCGGCCATGCTGATGGTGACATCGTTGCCGACCACCTCGAACGCCACCTGGTTGACCACCTCGGGGATCACCGGGTTGACCTTGCCGGGCATGATGCTCGAGCCGGCCTGTACGGCGGGCAGGTTGATCTCGTTGAACCCCGATCTCGGCCCGGAGGAGAGCAGCCGCAGGTCGTTGCAGATCTTGGACAGCTTCAATGCGGTGCGCTTGAGCACCCCGGACAACTGCACGAACGCGCCGACGTCCTGAGTGGCCTCAACGAGGTCACGTGCGGTCGACAAGTTGAAACCTGTTATCTCGCTGAGTTTCTCGCACGACAGCCGGGCGTACCGGGGGTGGGCGTTGAGTCCGGTTCCGATCGCCGTCCCGCCCAGATTGATCTCGGTGACCAGCAGCGCGGCCTCGAGTAGCCGCTCGGCATCCTCGGCCACCATGATTCCGTAGGTGCCGAACTCCTGCCCCAGCGTCATCGGCACCGCGTCCTGCAGCTGAGTACGACCCATCTTCAAAACGCCGCGAAACTCCTCGGCTTTGGCCAGGAATGCCGCGGAGACCGTCCGCAGCGTGGTGTGCAGGATGGCGATGTGCACCTGCAGCGCGACCTTGATCGCAGTCGGGTACACGTCATTGGTGCTCTGACTGCAGTTGACGTGATCCAGCGGGTGCAGCCGGTGGTAGTCGCCGCGGTGTGCGCCCAGGATCTCCAGGGCCCGGTTGGCGATCACCTCGTTGGCGTTCATATTCGTCGACGTACCGGCACCACCCTGGATGACGTCGACGACGAACTGGTCATGCAGAGCACCGGCGCGGATCTCAGAGCAGGCGGCCACGATGGCGTCGCTGCGCTCCGGGTCCAGCAGACCCAGTTCACGGTTGGCGGCGGCCGCGGCCTGCTTGACCGCCGCCAACGCGTTCACGAATTCCGGGTAGGTCGACAACGGGATGCCCGAGATCGGGAAGTTCTGCAGCGCACGCGCGGTGTGCACCCCGTAGTACGCCCCGGCCGGCACGTAGAAGTCGCCGAGGGAATCGTGCTCGAGCCGCGTCCCAGGCAGGGCTGCCTCCGAGACCGCGTGATCGGACACCGTCACCGCCATTCCTCCGCCGGGGGTGCCATCGCCGCACCCGGTAGGCCCTCGTAGAAGCCGGCGGTGGCACACGTCGTCATCTCCAACTGCATACCCCACGGCGACTGGAAGTAGAACCAGCGCTGACCCGCAACCGGAGCTTTGTCGTCGACCCCATTCGGGCCTTCCTGCACGACCACACCGGGAATCGACCGCACGTACTGGAACCCGGCGTCGATATCGTCCACGTAGAACGCCAGGTGGTGTCCACCGACATCGCTGTTGCACGGCGGGGTGCGTTGCTGATCGGGTGCGCTGTACTCGAACAGCTCGACATTGTGGTGTCTCCCCAGCCGGAGCATCGCAATGGTGCAACGTGCCTTCGGGTCGACGGCCAAGCGCCGTCGCATCCCGTCCGATTCATCGTCGGCGAAAGGACCGTCGATGAAAACCAGTTCGGCGCCGAAGTGATCAACGAAGAAACCCACCGCCTGCGCGAGATCAGGCACGGTGAAGGCGACGTGGTCAACTGCGCGGAGTCCCGGCACGCGTGCGGTGGCTGCCATGGTCAACTCTGCGCGCCCGTCGCGACCTCGACCGGGGCGAACCGGTGGTCGGTCCAGGCCAGCTGATCGCCGCCGTACTTCGACGCCCGCACGTCGGCCGAGCGGGCATGCCCCTCGAAGTTCTCCAGACGTGCGGCACGGCCGCAGATCCGGCCCATCTCGGCGCTGGAATCAGCGCTTTCGATCTCCTGGTAGGTCACCGTCTTGAGGAATTTGCCGACCCAGAGTCCGCCGGTGTAGCGCGCCGCGCCGAGCGTGGGCAGTACGTGGTTGGTCCCGATCGCCTTGTCGCCGAAAGACACACACGTGCGCTCACCGAGGAACAGCGCGCCGTAGTCCTGCATCTCGGCCAGTGCGCGCCGCGGTTCGGCGGTCAGGACCTGGACATGCTCGCTGGCGAACCTGTCACCCAGGGCGAAGGCCTGCTCGATGGTGTCGACCAGATGCACCTGGCCGTGGTTCTGCCAAGACACCGACGCGATTGCGTTTGTGGGCAGGTTCTTCAGTTGCCGCGTCACCTCTTCGATGGTCTCGCGGCCCACACGCTCCGAGGTGGTGACGAGCACCACCGGAGAGTCCGGACCGTGCTCGGCCTGGCTGAGCAGATCAGCGGCCACCACGAAGGGATCGGCGGTTTCGTCGGCGATGATGAGCACCTCCGTCGGGCCCGCGAAGAGGTCGATCCCCACCTCGCCGAACAATTGCCGTTTCGCTTCTGCCACATACGCGTTGCCCGGTCCGGTCAGCAGGTTGACCGGGGCGATGGTCTCGGTGCCCAGCGCAAGGGCACCGATGGCCTGCACTCCCCCGAGCACGTAGATCTCGTCGGCGCCGGCGAGGTGCATGGCGGCCACACTGATCGGCGGCACAGATCCCTGATTCGGCGGAGTGGTGGCAGCGACACGCGGTACGCCGGCGACCTTCGCGGTCACCACGGTCATGTGCGCGGAGGCGGTCAGGGGGTAACGGCCGCCCGGCACGTAGGCGCCCGAGGCCGCCACGGGTACGTGCCTGTGCCCCAGCTTGACTCCGGGCAACGTCTCGACCTCGATATCGAGCATGGAATCACGTTGTGCCTGAGCGAAATTGCGCACCTGACGCTGGACGAATTCCAGGTCGTCGATCACCGTGGTGGGCAGGCCGGACAAGACCTCGGCGATGGCCGACTCATCGAGCCGGAACGACTCGGGCGACCAGCGGTCGAACTGTTCGGAGTACTTGCGCACGGCGCTGTCGCCGTTGGCGCGGATGTCGTCGAGCACTCCGGCTACGGTTTCGACCACCTGGGGGCTGCTCTTGTGCGGGTTACCGACCTCGGCGGTCGGCGCCTTGAGAATGACCGACACGAATTCTCTCCTTGCGGCTGCTGCGAGTGTTGACGACGCTGCGGCGGACTGCTGCGGCGCGGTGATTCCAGTCTCAGTTCTCGAGCGGCAGCCACGACAGATACAGGATGTGCAGTATCGGCGGCCGGCACTGCACACACTATTGCCTGGCGTCGCGATGCCCGGCTCGGCTTCTTCTTCGTCGCCGATGGCACTGCACTTCCGCCTCACCGCACCGGCCTGCGAGAATCGCTTCGCGCCCGCCGACGCCTGTGGAGGGGAAGTCGATCGTGAGTATGGCCCTCCGCGACGAGTCAGCGCGCACGTCGCCGCGCCGGAATCGCCACACTGTGTGCAGGGGTGCTGATGGTGACTGCTCATCATGGGTCTACGCGACGTGGATCACCATCGGCAGACTTGTCGACAAGCCTGCCTGTCCGGGCCTGGCTCCCGCCCAGCGCACACCGCGCATGCGGCAGAACCCGGCGGCGGCGCCGCAGGCCATTCCAGAAAGGAAGGACAGTTCATGCCCAGGCTCAATGGAGGGCAAGTCATTGCCCGCGTTCTGAAAGAGTACGGAGTGCCCTACGTGGCGGGAATTCCTGGTCACGGAATCTGGGGGCTGATGGACGCTTTCAACGAAGCGGAGTCCAAGATCCCGTTCATCCAGACCTATCACGAGCAGAGCGCGGTGCACCTCGCCGACGGCTACTACCGGGTCTCGGGCAAGCCGATGGCCGCGGTGACCTCCATTGGTGCGGGTGCCTCCAACACCGTGCTGGGACTGGCCACCGCATACAGCGACTCCACCAGCGTGCTGGTGATCACCGGTGGCCCGCCGCGCCACATGCGCGGCCGCGGCGTGCTGCAGGAACTCGAGCGTCAAAAGGACAACGGGTTCCCGCAAGTGGCCGAGGCCGTGTCCAAGCGCAGCTGGATCGCCAACAGCATCGAGGATCTGCCGTTCGTCCTGCACCGCGCGTTCTCCACGATGCTGACCGGTCGACGCGGCCCGGCCCACATCGAGGTGCCGTGGGACCTGCACGCCGAAACCGCCGAGGTCAACTTCCACGATCTCGCGCGACGGCTGCCCATCGGGCTGCAGTATCCGGATCCCGAGGCGATCGAGCGCGCGGTCGCGCTGCTCGGTACCGCCAAGCGGCCGGTCATCGTGGTCGGCGGCGGTGCGATCAGCGCCAACGCCACCGACGAAGTACGCGCGCTGGCAGAGGGTCTCGACATCCCGGTGGTCACCACGTGGAACGGCAAGAGCGCCTTCCCCGAAGATCACGACCTGTTCATCGGGAGCGTCGGGCAGACCGGCACCATCCACGGCAACTACTTGGCCGCCAATGCCGATGTCGTCGTCTCCATCGGGTGCCGGTTCACGGACTGGTCCGCATCGAGCTACGCCAAGGGCAGGTCGTTCTCCTTCCCGCCGGCCAAGCTGATCCACATCGACATCGATCCGCACGAGATCGGCAAGATCTACCCCGCGGAGGTCGGCATCCTCGCCGACGCCAAGCCGGCCGTCGCCGCCATCGTCGCGTCGCTCGGCACCAAGCCGGAACGCACCGAGTACCTCGCCGAAATCGCCGAGCGCAAAGCGGATTGGGAGAGCGAACTGTCGACCCGACGGGACACCGACCGGTTCCCGTTCACCCTCCAGCGACCCTTGGCGGCGCTGCGAAATGTCATGGACCGCAGCGGGATCGTGCTTGTCGGGTCCGGAAACACGCAGGGTGCGGTCAAGCAGACCTTCCCCGTGTACGAACCCCGCACGCATCTGACCACCGGTGGTTTCTCGTCGATGGGCTGGCCGGTTCCGGCGGCTCTGGGCGCCAAGCTCGCCGCTCCGGAGCGACAGGTCGCGTCCATCACCGGTGACGGCGACTTCTTGATGACCGCTCAGGAGATCGGCGTGGCGATCCAGCACGACATCCCGGTCGTCTTCGTTGTGCAGGACAACTCCGGCTACATCTCGATCCGCGGCGGCCAACGCAACGCCACCGATCGCATCATCGGGACCGAGTTCAACCGTCCCGACGGGACGCCGTACAGCCCGAGCTTCAAGGATCTCGGAAAGTCCTTCGGGCTGGAGTCGTTCCGCGTCGAATCGGCCGCCGACCTCGAGCCGACATTCAAGCGGGCGTTCGACGCGCAGGCGCCTGTGCTGGTCGAGATTCCGACCGATCGCGACTTGGCCAGCCCCTTCGTCCCGGGGTGGCTGGATTTCCCGCCGCTGCCGCACATCACCGACGAGCGTGCCGACGAGTATCGCCAGAACCGCGCCAACGAACAGCACCAGTAGTCGACATCGGTTGCGGAAAGCGAAGACTCGATGACTCGCCTCGCGGGCAAAGTTGCCCTCATCACCGGAGCCGCCCGCGGGCAGGGTCGCTCCCACGCCCTGCGACTCGCCGACGAGGGTGCCGACATCATCGCACTGGATGTCTGCCGGCAGATCGGGACCGTGCCGTACCCCATGGCCGATTCCGACGATCTGGTCACCACCGCCGACCTCGTCAAGAGTCGCGGGCGTCGCGTTTTCATCGCCGAGGTCGACGTGCGTGACCTCGCCGGACTCCAAGGTGCGGTGGACGCCGGCGTGACGGAGTTGGGACGCCTCGACATCGTGGTGGCCAACGCCGGCACGCTCAACGACACCGCACCCCTGTGGGAATTGAGCGAAGAGCAGTTCCAGGATCAGATCGACGTCAACCTCACCGGAGTCTGGAAGACGATCAAGGCGACGGTACCGACACTGCTACGGCAGAACGAGGGTGGTTCGGTGATCCTGATCAGCTCGATCTCGGGGCTGACCGTCGAACTCAATGTCGGCCACTACGCGGCATCCAAGCATGGCGTCAACGGTCTGATGCGCACGCTCTCAGGCGAATTGGCGCCGCACGGTATCCGGGTGAACTCGATCAATCCGACGAACGTGAACACGCTGATGATCAACAATCCCCGGTACAACCAGCTGTTCGCCGGCGGCAAGCTCGACGCCACCCAGGAGGACGCCCTGGACGCACTGCAGGCGATGCACGCCTTGCCGGTGCCGTTCCTGGATCCGGTCGATGTCAGCAACGCCGTGGTGTATCTGGCCAGCGAGGACGGCCGCTACATCACCGGCACCACCCAAGTGTTGGACGCCGGTGCCATGAACCCGTTCAAGGCAGCGCATCTGGCCGACGCGGGTCCCGCTCACTGACGACAGAAAACACCACAACGCCGCGCCGTTGCCAACAAAGCAACGGCGCGGCGTTGTGGTTCCTGCCGGTGAAAAGAAGACGCCGCCGTTGTGGGCGCGCAGGCAGTGATTGCGACCGAATCAGGGTGTCGGAGCGTCTTCCCGGATCAACCCCTCCGCGCGCAGATCGTCCCAAACCTGCTGTGGTACATCGCTTTCGAAAAGCTCGGCGTTGCGGTCCTGCTGGGCCGCATCACGCGCACCGACGCAGACACTGGTGACAACCGGGTGCGCGTAGGCAAACTGCAGGGCGACGGCCGGCAGATCGGCGCCGTGTCTGCGGCAAATCTCCTCGAGCCGGGCGGTCTTGTCCAAGATGTCGCGAGGCGCCGGGCCGTAATTGAAGCGGGCCCCTGGAATTGGGCCCTTGGCCAGGATGCCGCTGTTGAAGACCCCTCCCAACACGATGCCGATCCCCCGCTCGGCGCACAACGGGAACAACGTGTCCAACGGCTCCTGCTCCAGCAGGGTGTACCGGCCGGCGAGCAGGCACAGATCCGAGTCGGTGGCCTTGACTGCCTCCGCCATGACTTCTGCCTCGTTGACTCCGAATCCGATCGCTTTCACGACGCCTTGGTCACGCAGTGTTTCCAGCGCTGGGAACGCGCTCACGATGGCCTGCCTCAGGTACTCGACGTAGCCCGGGCCATGGGTGTGCTGATCGCAGTCATGGATGAATAATGCGTCGAAGCGGTCGGTGAGCATTCGTTGCATACTCTGCTCGACGGCCCGCATGACGCCGTCGTAGCTGTAGTCGTACTCGGCGGCGAAGGGTGGGATCTCCACGTACTGCCCCAGTTGGGTCGGCGCGTTCAGAGTCGGCTTCAGCGTCCGGCCCACCTTGGTGGAAACGACCACGTGCGACCGATCGAGTTGCCGCAGTGCATGTCCGAGCCGGTACTCGCCGAGCCCGTTGCCGTATCCCGGTGCGGTGTCGAAGTATCGGACGCCCTGACCCCACGACTGCGCGACCATCTGGAAAGCCGCGTTCTCGTCGTAAGCGCCGTTGAAATTGCCGATGGGTGCCCCGCCGAAGCCCATCGCGGTGAAGGTGAGCCCCGATCGCGCATGGACTCTGGTCGATGACAGCTTCATGGTTGTTCCTCGTCCTACTGGGATGATCACGCGAGGCGTCCGGCCCGCCGAAGGAAAGTGGTGCGGGACAGCACCTTTCAATGGTATCGAGCTTGGATCCACAACGGTCTGCACAAGACGTGCAGCGCACCCCGCAACTGGTGCACGCATTGACCGTCGCAGCTCGTCAGCCCCCGACCTCGGCGGGCGGATCGGCAGTTCCCTGTCCGTCCGGTGCCGCGAGTCGTCTCGTCCGACTGAGCAGGTTCGCCCGGAAGAAGGCAGGTGAAGAACCCGCCAGCATGTCACCGCGGCCGATCTCGGCGGTCAGCCAACGCCAGAGCCTGAGCAGGGTGTGCGCCATGACAGTCATCGGGTAGAAGCGGCGACACTGGGCGCCACCCGCAAGGCGTTCGCGGCGATGGTGAGTGCCGGGTTCAACGCCGCCGAGGACGGGAAGAACGACCCATCGATGAGCCACAAGTTGTCGACATCGTGGCTACGGCACTGTGCGTTCAGCACACTGCGCAGCGGGTCCGCGCCCGCGACGGCGGTGCCACACATGTGCGAGTTGGTTTCGATTCCCATCCGTTGGGTCAGCACGATCGGGTAGCCGGCGCGCCGGACCGCCTTGGTCACCCGCCGAACCAATTCACGGTGCGGTTCAATGTTGTTGGGCCGCCACCGGATCACGATGTCGGTGTCGGTGACCGTGACCCGGTTGTCCAGACGTGGGAGGTCCTCGGTGGTCAGATAGATGTCCAGGCTGCGGTCCGTCGCCATCTTCAGCGCCCACATCGGAACCCGTGGGCGCGCGTTCTTGATCATGGCCGCTTGCAGCTTGCCCAGCATCTGGAGGTTGCCGAGCGGGTACTCGTTGCCGGGACCGGCGGTGTACCAGTCGTTGAGCCCCAACGTTTTCTGCCAGGCTGTTGTGTTCTTCCGCCGCGGGTCGATGGCCACGAAGAACGTGCTGTTGTGCACCATGTAGTTGCGCCCCAGGAGACCGGAGGAGTTGCCCAGTCCATTGGGATGCTGCGCTGTCGCCGACCTCAACAGCAGTGCGGCGGAGTTGACCGCACCGGCCGACACCACAAACTGTTTCGCCTCGATCCGCACGGTCCGCCCACGCACCTGCGCCTCGGCAGCCACGACGGTGCGCCCGTCCCCAGCAGTGAGCAGGCGCGTCACCTTGGCTTCGATCATGAGGCGGACGTTGGTGGATTCCAGCGCCGGACGCAGCACCCGATTTTCGGCTTCGCTCTTGACATCCGATTCCGACGGACATCCATCGGACGTCGTCGAGGCCCTGCGCTGCTCCTCGGTGTCGAGGTTCATCCCATTCGGGGTATGGAAAGGGTGCAGACCCTGGCGTTTGAGTGAATCGGAGAAGCGCTCGATGCAGGGCTCATGCGGCAGCGGCGGGTACGGGTAAGGCTGGGAGTGTGGCGGTTCCGTCGGGTCTTCGTCGGTGGACCCGTGAACCTGGAAGAGCCGCTCGGCCTCGACGTAATACGGTTCGAGATCCTCGTAGCCGAACGGCCACGCCGGCGACGTGCCGTCGTGATGGATGATCTCGCCGAAATCCTCGCGCCGAAAACGCGGCAGGCTGGCACCGTAGAACTTGGTGTTGCCGCCAACCCAGTAGTAGGTGCCCGGGCTGAAGGGTTTGCCGCTGCGCGCATCGATCCAGGGCTCGGCGGTCTTGTAGCGCCCGTGGATGTGCATCTCCTCCGGCATCGAGTTCTCCGGCTCACGCGGAAGGAACCGGCCCCGCTCCACCACCAGCACGTCCAGGCCGCAATCGCGGAGTGCGTGGGCCAGGGTGGACCCGCCCATTCCGGAACCGATCACGACGACGTCGGCCGTGAGAGTGTCCACTCCAGATGCGGTCACCAGCGCTCCGTCACGCAGCGGCGCATACTCATCGACCAGGCGTGTCACCATGTCAACGCCTTCCGGCGGAATCGCTCTCGTAAGAGCGCTCAGCACGCGTCCAGCGCAGCGCGGTACTGGGGCAACGTTCTCCGAATCTCGACGCCGAACCAGCCGTGATGCTCATCTTCACCTTCGATCTGGGCGCGGGGGCGCACGTTGTGAACGGTGCCGGTAAGGTCCAGCTCCGCGCTGGATCCTCCGTGAGTTTCCTGCACTTCGACCCTAGGGAAGGCGGCGGCCGGCTCAACAGGCACAGAGTGTGGGATAACGACCGGGACGATGTAACACTTTGTGCAGACTGGCCCACTCTTGTCGGCCGGGAGTCCGCGGGGCGGGGCCGAGCCTGTGCACGCGCGCCGCTTCATCTGCACGCCATCGTCACTGGCAATCGTGAAACGAGAGGTCATGCACGAGCTGAGTTGGCAGTCGATATCGGTGAGCGCTCTGTTGGAGCGGCTGACACCGACACCGTCACCGCACCGGGTGGTCATCATCGGGATCGACGGCCGCAGTCGGTCCGGCAAGACCACCCTGGCTGACCGATTGGCCGACACCGGTGAGGACATCGCCGTCATCCACACCGACGACGTGGCCTGGCATCACTCGTTCTTCGACTGGACCGAGGCACTGGTGGCCAACGTACTGCAGCCACTGCGAGAAGAGGGGCCGCCGCTGCGGTTCACACCTCAACCGTGGATCGAGCGCGGGCGTCCGGGAGATATCGACATTCCGGACGGAACTCGAATCGTCCTGGTCGAGGGAGTCGGCGCCGCCCGCGCGGAACTGTCCGAGTGGCTCGACGCGGCCATCTGGGTAGAGACGCCACCAGAACTCGCGATGCGACGCACTCGTGAACTCGACCGTGACCCAACGGGTTTCGTCGAGGACTGGATGCGCGCCGAGAACGCTCACCTTCTGCGTGACCAACCGTGGACGCGGGCGACGGCGATCGTGTCCGGTGGCGACCCCACAGCCGACGACGGGTCCGTGCGGGCTTTGTTGCGCTGAACGCCTCGGTCGATGCGCAACTGGTGAGTCCTAGTAGATGTTCGACGGCCGGATCATGCCTTCGGCCAGGTCCCCGAAACCGGGCGCCATGATCGCCCCCGGATGGCCCGCCACCTGCTCCACGATGGCGGTCTCGGTGGTGATCACCAGAGCCGCGATGGACGCCGCGCTCTCCAGCGCCGCCCGGGTGACCTTGAGCGGGTCGATGACACCTTCGTCGAACATGTCGCCGTATTCGCCGGTGAGCGCGTTGAATCCGTGCCCCAGCGGCAGATCCTCGACGATCTGCACCACGTCGTGTCCCTCGAAGCCGGCGTTGAGCGCAATCCAGCGCAGCGGCTCAGCCAGCGCCCGGCGCACCACCTGAACACCGATGCCCTCGTCGCCGGGCAGATCCAGCTCGGCCAGCGCCCGATGTGCCTGCGCCAGTGCCGTGCCACCGCCGGACACGATGCCCGCCTCCACTGCCGCCCGGGTGGCGGCCAGCGCGTCCTCGACCCGCAGCATGCGTTCCTTGAGTTCCACGCTGGTGGCACCTCCGACACGGATGACGGCGACACGGCCGGTCATCCGGGCGATCCGCAGATCGAGGCTGTCGCGGTCGGCGTCGATGCGGGCCCTCTCGCGCTGGGCCTCGAGCTGCCCCACCCGGGCGGACACCCGCGCCGGGTCGCCGTGTGCGCCGACGATCGTGGTGTCGTTCTCCGTCACCGTGATGCGGTCACACGAGCCCAGGTGCTCGAGCTTCACCTCGCCCAGTTCGAGGCCGGTGTCCTTGGCGATGACGTGCCCGCCCAGCGCGACCGCCAGATCCTCCAGTTCGGCAATCCGGCGGTGCCCGAACCCCGGCGCCCGCACTACCACCGACTGCATGGTCTTGTGCATGTTGCCGCCGACGAGCAGTTGAAGGGCCGCGCCGTCGACGTCTTCGGCGAGCACCACCAGCGGGCGGTCCGCACGCTTGGCGGCCTCGATGGTCGGCATGATCTCCTGCACCGAGGTGATCTTCTTGTTGGTCAACAGGATCAGCGGGTTGTCCAGCACGGCTTCCATGCGGTCCGGGTCGGTCACCATGTAGGCCGAGATGTAGCCGTGGTCGAACTCGATGCCGTCGACCACTTCGACGCTCAATCCCAGGGTGTCACTCTCCTCGGTGGTGATGACCCCGGGTTCGCCGACGTGCTCGACGGCAGAAGCGATGACCTCGCCGATCGATTCGTCGTCGCTGGCGGCCAACGTGGCGATGCGCAGCAGATCACTGCGGCCGCCGATTCCCACCGAGTGGGCGGTCAGAGCCTCCAGCACCACTGGCACGGTCCTCTCGATCCCGCGGCGGACCCGCATCGGGTTGGCGCCCTCGTCCACTGCGCGCAGACCTTCGCGCACCATGGCCTGCGCCAGGACGGTGGCCGTGGTGGTGCCGTCGCCCACCATGCCGTTGGTCTGCATCGCCACCTCCTTCACCAACTGGGCACCCATGTTGGCGAACGGATCGGACAGCTGGATCTCCCGTGCGATCGTCACGCCGTCATTGGTGATGACCGGTGGCCCGGTCAGCTTCTCCAGCACCGCATTCCGGCCCTTCGGGCCGAGTGTCACCTTGACCGCGTCGGCGAGGGCGTTGACGCCGGCCTCCAGGCGGGCCCGCGCGTCACGGTTGTACCGCAGCTCCTTTGCCATGGTGTTTCCTCTCGTGAAAGTGTCTGTCAGGGAATGAGAATCGCGCGGCCACGGACCTGGCCGGCGTCGAGATCGTCGATCGCGTTCTGGAATTCGTCGAGCTGATACTTGCTGGTGTGCAAGGTGACCTTGCCCTGCGCGGCCAGTGCCATCAGATCCTGCAGGTCGTTGTAGGAGCCGACGAGGTTGCCGATGAAGTTGATCTCGGTCGAGATGATGTCGATGGTGGGCACGTTGATGTTCTCGCCGTAGCCGACGACGTAGTAGTTGCCTGCCCGGCGCAGCATCGCCACGCCCTCGGCGGTGGCGCCGCCCTCGCCGACAAAATCGAGCACGGCTTCGGCGCCGTGGCCGCCGGTGAGGTCGAGGATGCGCTCGAGGTGAGTGCCGTCGGCCACGATGCCGTGGTCGGCGCCGATGTCGACGGCCAGCGCCACGGCGGAGGGATTGCGGTCGAGCACCACCACCTGGGCACCCGAGATCGCCTTGAGCACTTGGATTCCGATGTGACCGAGACCCCCGGCACCGATGACGACGCACACGTCACGGGGCCCGGTGGTCCGCGCGATCTTGGCGGCGGCGTGATAAGCCGTCAAGCCGGCGTCGGCGAGGGCGGCGACGTCGGCGGGCTCCAGGGATTCGTCGATCTTCACGACGCTGCGCGCGGTGGTCCGCAGGTACTCCGCGTACCCACCGTTGGTGTCGATTCCGGGGAATTGGCTGTTCTCGCAATGCACATCGTCGCCGGAACGGCATGCCCGGCACAGCCCGCAGGTGATCAGCGGATGCAGGATCACCTTGTCACCGGGTACCACGTTGGTCACCGCGTCGCCGATGTCCTCGACCCACCCGGCGTTTTCGTGCCCGATCGTGTAGGGCAACGTGACGCCGGACTTCTGCTCCCACTGGCCCTCGAGGATGTGTAGATCGGTACGGCACACGCCGGCCCCACCGATCCTCACGATCACATCGAGCGGACCGGCGACCACAGGTTTGGGCACCTCGGACAGTTGGAGTTTGGTTTGATAACCCACCACCTGGACGGCTCTCATGGTCTCCTCGTTCTCGCATCGACAAAGTGGGGCGTGGTGTTGCCGCCGTCTTCGTAGCGGGTGGCCAGCAGTCCGCGGCAGAAGTGGCTGTTTCCTTCCATGGAGATCCGGACCGAGCGGGCGAATCGCAACCGCATCGGTGCCTGTTCCACCGTCAGCGGTTTCCCGTCCTCATCCACCAGCACGCGACTGTTCGGGCACATGCTCAATCCGATGTCGAAGCGACGCCGCATCAGTGCCGCTTTTTCCTTGCCGTTGGGCAGATCACGCAGAGTGAGCTGATGCAGGTCCGCGTCGGCCAGCTCCTTTCGGCGTAGCAGGCCGGTGACGCAGCGTTCCATTGCGGCGGTGTGCGCCTTCTGCAGGAAGGTGCGCCGCAGCTCGTCCAAGCTGTCCTGCGCTTCGACTCCGAAGGTGCCCCGGTAGCCGGCGTCGGCGGCCAGGCCGGTGTTGATCTTGTCGCTGTCATGGTGGTCATCCAGCAGCACCCGCACCTGTCCGAATTCCCCGGCGGCCCGCAACGCGTCCATGGCATCGGAGGCCATCAGGTAGGCGAAGTTGGGTGAGCAGAAGGCGGTGGGTAGCCGCAGATGGACCTCGACGCCGGTGTCGTCGACGAGCACCGAACGGACGAACCCGAGATCGGTGATGGGTTCGTCCAACTCGGGATCGGTGACGGCGTGCAGCGCGGCCATCACCTCCTTCTCGACACTGACGACCGTGACCGTCACAGTGACACCGTCTCTTTGGCCCCCGCCTGTTTGGCACCCGCGGCCACCTCGACCTCGTCCTGGCCCGGCGTGGGCAGCTGCAGCTCGGTGGGTACCGCGATGTCGTACAGCGATGCCGCGTTGAGGCCCAGCACCTTTCGTTTCTGCTCGACGGTGATGGGCGCGTACTCGGCCATGTCCTCCGGGATCTGGAAATCGACGAACTTCTCGATCAGCCAGCGCGGGGTCCACAATGCGTAATCACTGCTGAACAGGATCTTGTCCTCGCCGATCCAGTACAGCAGCTCCCCCATGATCTGAGCGAAATACCGGGGCCGGGTGTGGATGAACGGGATGGCCACCGCCAGGCCGCCGTACACGTTCGACTCCTGGGTGGCGATCCAGCAGAAGTCCTCCAGCCTGGGCAGCCCGACGTGCTCGACGATGAAGTTCAACTCCAGGTAGTCGGTGGCCACCTTGTCGATATCGGCGACGTCGAACGCATCCCGGTCCAGCGGCCGGATGGTCGGACCCTTGTGCACGTGAATGTTCTTGATGCCGAGGTTGATGCACTCCTCGAGGTAGCGACGCGACCAGTGCTCGTCGAGCTTGTAACCCCGTGAGTCACCGTGCCATTCGGCGGTGTAGAGCTTGACGCCCTTCAGCTTCATCCGGTCGGCATCGCGGCGCAGCTGCTCCAGGCCGGCCTCACCGTGGCGCGGGTCGTAGGCGTGGTTGTAGGTCAACTTGCCCGGATGGCGCTGCGTGAGTTCGAAAGCCTCCTCGGTCTGCCCGAATCCGTTGACGTAGAAGTCCGACAACAGGGTGGCCTGGAAGATCGCGTGATCGACATAGCCGTCGACGAACAGGTCCCGCATCAGACGGTCACCGCCGTAGTAGGTGTAGAGGTCGTAGTCCCACACCTCCTCCTCCGGGCTGAGGTTGCGGTGGTAGTCGTAGAAGCAGTCGATGAACTGCTTGCCGTGGATGTTCTTCAGGTTGGTGGCGCGGCCGTCCCAGAGGTGGACGTGGCTGTCGACGATGAAGTAGGAGTTTCCGTCTTTTTCATACATGTTGGGCTGCTTCTGCTTTCGTGTGGGCTGGCGGTGCGATCACCGGGAGATGACGACCTTCAGGGCGTCGTGGGTGTCCGCGTTGGCGAAGACGTCGTAGGCGTCGAGCATCTGATCGAGTTGGAAGGAGTGCGTGCCGAAAGCGCCGGCGTCGACCTTGCCGTGCGCCAGGAGATCCAGCAGGGTGCCGACCGTGGTGCCGTTGACCAGGCCGGTGGTCAGCGTGATGTTGCTGATCCACAGGTTCTCCAGGTGCAATGTCACCGGTTTGCCGTGCACACCGACGTTGGCGATACGCCCACCCGGGCGGACCACGGTGGTGCACACCTCGAAAGTCTCGGGTATTCCCACCGCTTCGATCGCGACGTGGGCGCCTTGGCCGTTGGTCAGTTGCAGGACACGCTCCCGAACATCCTCTCGCTGGCTGTTGATGGTCTCATCCGCGCCGAAGGCGATGGACCGCTTGAGCCGCGATTCCGAGATGTCGACGGCGATCACCGTTGCGGCACCGTACAACCCGGCGGTACGGATGGCCGACAGCCCGATGGGACCCGCACCGACCACCACCACCGAGTCCCCCGGCTTCACGGCCGCATTCTGGACGCCGATCTCGAACCCCGTCGGCAGCACGTCCGCCAGGAAGATCGCCTCTTCGTTGGTCACCGACCCGGGCAGCACGTGCACACTGGTTTCGGCGTACGGCACCCGGACGTACTCGGCCTGGGTCCCGTCGATGAGATGGCCGAAGATCCAGCCGATCCCGCCTACCGACGCACAATGGGACGGCATCGCCGCGCGACAGGGTCCGCACTTGCCGCACGAGGTGATGGCAGGCACCAGCACCCGGTCGCCCACCTGCAGATCGGTGACCGCCGAACCCACTTCGGTGATGGTGCCCACCGCCTCGTGGCCCAGGACCCGGCCGGCCGTGACGGCCGGGACATCGCCCTTGAGGATGTGCAGATCGGTGCCGCAGATGGTGGTGGTGTCAACACGCACCACCACGTCGGTGGGATCGACCAACTGTGCGTCGGGCACCTCGGTCCACGACTTCGCGCCCGGACCGTCGAACACCAGCGCTTTCACAGCGGCCTACTTCACGGTGAGGTCGAAGCCGATGTACTCGGCGGCGTCCTCGGGGCTGGCGAACAGCAGGGTTTTGTCGTCGAGGTGGACCATCCGCCCGTAGTGGGTGGAGCTGATCTCTTCGAAGATGGAGCCGTCGAACTCCTGGCCCAGCGCGTCGGTCAGTTCGGCGTAGTCGAACTCGATCACCTTCACCCCGTCGACCCGGATCATCGACGGGTACTCGGTGAGCTCCACCCCGTCCTTGGCGCCCATCACGTCGGCGACCACGCGCCCGATCGGGGTGTTCATCAAGGTGACGCCGCACTTGTTGGAGAACTCGGTGGCGGATCCGAATTGCATGGTCACTTGCTGTGCTCCTTGTTGTAGGACAGCTCGATCGACTCGAGCAGGGAGGCGAACTTGTCTTCTGCGGCGGCCAGGCTGTCGGCGAAAGTGACGGCCTTCTCTGCCGGCTGCGACCACAGGGGTTGCAGCGCTTGGGCGGCGGCCAGGCAGCGCGGCACCCAGGCGGCCAGCCACTGACCGAACAGTTCCTTGTTGGCTTCGCCGTACTGCTCGTCGCGGGTCAGCAGGCGGAACAGGTTTCGGGTGTAGGCCATATCGCGGTCGTAGTCGTATTCGCCGGTGCCGACGATGGTGGGGGTGATGTAGTCGCCGTTGCGCGCCGCGATCTGCATCACCAGTTCGCTGCGGAACAGCGACCCGACGAGTTGTTCGAAGACGATGTTGGTGGCGAACAGCAGCTCGCACCAGTCGCCGACCGCGGTGAGCTGTTCGACGACCTCTCTGGTGGGTTGCCATTCCGGCGCCGAGTGCCACGTCGCCCGGTGTGCCTGCCCGTCGAAACCCTCGCCCACTTCCTCGGACAGATCGAGGTTGAACAGCGCCAGGTCCTGCGCGAACCGCATCTTGTGGGCAGCGTTCACCGCGACGGCGGTGTTGATCATGTTCGTCGGGCCCGAACGCTGGATCGCGGTGAAGACATGCAGTGCCAGTCCGTTCTCGGCATGCATCCAGGCTCCGAGGTTGTTGGCCAGAAACCTCAGCCAGGCGGAGTTCCACCCGTCGTACACCCGCGCCCTCTTGGCGTTCTTCAGGCACAGCTCCACCTGACGCACCACCGCCGAATTGTTGCGGTAGATGGTCTGATTCCACTCCTCGTTGGGATCCAGGAAGGCGTGCCAGTTGGAGGACTTGGCGGCCGTCCACTCCTGCGGGTAACCGCCGGGCCCGTCACCGAACCCGTAGATCCAGCCCTGCGACAGATGCCGTTCCGGATCGGGCTGCACGTCGACGGTGACGTCTTCGTACATGGTGGCCCGCAGTTTGGCGGGCTTGTAGTAGGAGTACGCGCGGCTCTTGGAGCTGGGGAACTCCAGCGCCCCCGCCTCCGAGTCGGTGAACTCGATCTTGGGGAAGCTTCTCTGTTTCGGGGTGCTGACGCTGGTTGTTGACACTGGCTGGCCTTTCAGTCGAATGCGGGGCTGGTGAACTTGTCGTAGAAGATCTGGTCCTGGGGCACGGCCTGGGTTTCGAGCAGGGCCAGGGCGGCGTCCACCATGGGCGGCGGGCCGCACAGGTAGACCTCCGTTTTTGCGATGTGCGGCTCGTTGGCCGACACGACGTCGGTGACATTGCCGGCCTCGACGCGCACCGAGGCGGGCACGTCGTCCATCGATTCCGACAGGCATGCGACGAACGAGAAATCGCGCAGTCCTGCACCAGCTTTGGCGATCTCGTCCAGGTAGAACAGGTCCGCGGCGGTCCGGGCGCCGTAGTAGAAGCGGACCGGCCGGCTGCACTCGGTCTCACTCATGTGCCGCAATAGCGAGAGGATGGGGGCCATCCCGGCGCCGCCGCCCACACAGACCACCGGCAGGACGTGACCGTCCTTGAGCGTGAACGAGCCGTAGGGCCCGGTCAGGTTGATCTCGTCGCCCACACTCAGGCCGCTCTCCAGCAGGGCTGCGAACTTTCCGCCGGGATACTTCTTGATGAGGAATTCGACTCTGCCGGGCGAGGATTGGGTGGTCGCCATGGAGAACGACCGGTGCTCGTCACTGCCGGGGATGTGAACGTCGCAGTACTGGCCGGGTTTGAAGGCGAAGGTGGCCGGCTCGATCGGTTCCAGCTTCAGCGACACGATGTCGCGGGTCATGGGCACCAGGGCGGTGATGCGGGTCCGGATGTCCTGGATCGGCAGGCCGCCCAGCAGCTCGTCCTCGTCGAAGTTGAGCAACTCGATGGTGGAGTCACTGTAGGCGTGGGTGCGGCACAGCAGCACGTAGCCCTCGTCGACCTCGGAGTCGTTGCAGGCGAACGTCGAATGGCCCGCCATCTGGACGTCCCCGTCGAGCACAAACGACTTGCAGGCCGAGCACCGGCCCTCCCGGCAACCGTGCATCAGGTGGATGCCCTGCCGGAACGCCGCGTCCAGAATGTTCTCGTCCTCGCGGACCTCCATCTCGATGTCGACGGGTTCGAAGGTTATGCGGTGGATGTCAGCCACTGATTCTCCTGAGCTTGGTGATTTCGGCGCGCCCGTAACCGCTCAGCGGTCGCGAGCGCGCCGAAATCGCGGTCAACCGGCGCGGTAGGCGGCGACGTGTGCTTCCCGCTCGACATCGCTCATCTCGTTGAGCAAAACGTTGGGGCTGTTGAACACGTTGCCGCGCACGTCGTCCAACGTCCACATCTTCTTGGGGTCGAGATCCAGATGTGGTTGCGGGATCAGCGTTTTGCCGTCATCGCGGACGTATCCGAGGTCAGAGACGATATCGGCGAGGTCCTTGCCGTGGTGCAGGGTCTCCCACTCACGGAACCCGGTGAGGCGACCCATGTTCGGTGTGGGGCGGCCTTGGTATTCACTGCGGAAGGCCACCGCGTCGGTCCAGTAGCAGGTCTCCGAGCAGTAGGTGCGCCATTGGTCGTCCACCTTTTCGACCACCATGTCCTCGCGGATCAGGGCGGGCACCATGCAGGTCCAGCAGCGGTGCGGGTACTGGTAGCCGACTTCTTCGAATGCGATGGGCTTGTTGCGGCCCGGGTAGGCCAGCCGGTTGTAGTCCTCCCACCAGCGGCCGAACTTGTTGTACCACCCGGGGTACTTCTCCTCGAACCATTCGAAGTCCTTGTCGGTCATGGCATCGATGCGCCAGTAATTGACCGGCCAGCCGGTGGCGAAGAACCGGGCGACCTCGTGCACGTAGTGCTTGTCGACGATGCGTTTCCACGCTTCCTCGACCAGGTCGTGCGGGATGGTCAGGCCGTACTTCTCCAGCGGCAGCAGGTAACTGCGGTAGTAGTCGTCGTAGATCCACCGCCGCCACATCTCGGCGTAACTCTCGCGGTCCTTGCGCCGGTCCTTGGTGCCGTATTCGATGAAGGTGCCGATGGCGGCATCGACCACGCAGTGGTTGTTCCACCACGCGTAGCGCAGATCGCGTTCCAGCAGTGGGCGGTTACGTTCATCGGCCAGCGCCATCAGCAGGATCGAATAGCCGTTGGAGATGTGCCGGGATTCGTCGGACTGCACCGAGTGGAACACCGTCGGCAGCAGGTAGTCGCCGTTTGCGGCGGCCTCATCGGGCATGGCGACGAAAAGCGTGTTGGTGAACGCAGTTTCGGCCACCACCGTCAGATAGATATTGGCGGCGGTGATCGCGTCGCCGGTGATGAAGCCCTCACCGAACTGCCGGCCGATGGTGCCGGCGTAGTTGTTGGCGAACGCCTTCTCGGTGATGTCGAACCCAGCGGGATCGATGTAGTTGTTCATGTAGAGCTTTTTGAGATTCATCTGGATGGTCGAGTGCCGTACCTCGTCGATCATCTGGACCGCGAGACCGTTGTGGATCTCGGGGTTCGGCACCGCGTCGATGGCCATCGGCATGGCACGGGCGGCCGAGATCTCGGGGAACGGGATGATCGACAGGAACAGCTTCTGCCATTCCAGCCACCGCTGCTGCACCTGGCGGAACATGTTGCCGCGGATGGCGCCGTCCATGGCGCCGTAGACGCGGTTGTCCTTCTCCTCTTCCATCGGGAAGTACGACCGCATGATCTGCTTGAGCGGATCCTTCTTCGGAGCCTTCTCGAAGGTGTAGTCGGTGCCGAAGCGGGTCGCCGGTGTGGCGAAGGTCGGTTCCCACGACAGTTCGGTGATCTTCGCGTGAGCCTTGGTCAGGCTTTGCCTACTCAAAGTGCGCCTCCTGGGTGCGAGCCGACCGGATGCCGGCGAATTGGTGGGGCGTCACCGATACAACCGTGTGGCACCGCACACAGACGTCTCACTATGAGACACAGCTCACAATCGGACGGTCGTCGTCCGGCCCTCGAAACGGGACGCCGGAAATCTCAAAATGAGACGCCGTCGGGATCCGGCGGGCTTATTCTGCGGGATAGCCCACAGGACCGAGGTCAGCCCCACCATGGTCAACAGAGCCGATGCCGCAGTAGACGCCAGGCGCGCGCGGGAACAGTTCCTGACTGCCGGCGCGCTGAGCACCGACGCCGTCGATCCCGGGGTGCTCAATTCCTGGCGGCGATCCCGTGACCTGCAAGTGCACCCCGACCGCGTCGATCTACCGTACGTACGCGACCCCGACACCGACACACCGCTGACCCATGCCGCTGCCCCGGTGCTGCGCAGGATCGCCGAGGATCTGTCGTCGCAGGCGGTCAGTGTGGTGCTCACGTCGGCCGACGGGCTGATCTTGGACCGCATTGCCGCCGATCCACGATTCGAACGCACACTCGATGACGTCCGGCTGGCCCGTGGCTACAGCTATGCCGAGGAGTTCGCCGGCACCAACGGCATCGGAACCACACTGGAAACCGGCAGGGCGGCGTTCATCCAGGGCAGCGAACACTACGTGGGAACCCTTGGCCGGTTGGCGTGCGCGGGTTCGCCTATCCGCGATCCCATCACCAGACGCATGCTGGGAGTGATCGACCTGACGTGTTGGGCCGCCCAGGCCGACCCGTTGTTGTTCGTGCTGGCCAAGAGCGCGGGCAGCCAGATCGAAGACCGCCTCAGCGCCATGAACAATGAAACCGAAACCGCGTTGCTGGACGTATATCTCAAACAAACCCGACGGTATCCCGCGGGCGTGCTGGCGATCGGCGGGGATGTGGTGCTGATGAACCCGTATCTGCGCCGCGCTCTGGACGCCGCCGATCAGACCGCGTTGTTGGACCACGCGTCGGATATGGCGTCGGCGTCGACGGCCCGTACGGTCGTCGCCGCGTTGCCCAGTGGGGCCACCGTCAAGATCTCTGCCGTCGAACGTGTTTCGGCACGGGTGCGCAACGATAGCGTCGTGTTCCACGTCGCACTGCACATCACCGAGAGCATCGCGGCGCCCAGCGGCGGCCAGACCATTCCCCGACTTGCCGGCCGGAGCAGTTCGTGGCGGCGCAGTTGCCAACAGGTCGAGCGCTGTTACCGCGACCGTGACTGGGTGGTCATCGAGGGCGAAATGGGTTCGGGCCGTACCAAATTGGGACAATCGGTAGCGCAGTTCGTCACACCCGAACGCACCGTGCGCATCCTGCGCGTCGAATCATTCGACGACAGTGAGCAGCTGGTAGCCGAGTTCGACGCCGAGACCGACTGCGACGACTTCGCGGTCATCCTCTCCAACGTCGACGAGCTGACCGAAGAGGTGCTCGAGCCGCTGGCGGCCAGTATGCAGTCCTGCGCCGGCCGGGGCTGGATCGCCGCCACCATGGGTACCGAACGACGGTCGCCGCTGGTGGACATGCTGGTGCTGCCGTTCTTCACCCACACCGTGACGGTCCCCGCGTTGCGGCACCGGATCGAGGACCTCGACGAGCTGGTACCCATGCTGCTGAGCGAACTGACCCGTGGCTCCGGAGTCCGGATGGACGCCGAGGCCATGCGGCAGTTACGCAAGCTGCCGTGGCCCGGCAATGTCACCCAGCTGCGCAGCGTACTGGCCGAGACGGTGACCCGGCAGCGATCCGGAGTCATCGGTGTCGACAAACTGCCCGCGGCCTGTCGCTCGGTGACCCGACGCAAACTCACCCAGCTGGAGTCGCTGGAACGGGATGCGATTGTGCGCAGTCTGGCGGAGAACGGGGGCAGCAAGGCCGACGCCGCCGAAGCCCTGGGCATGTCACGCGCCACCATCTACCGCAAGATCAAGGACTTTGGGATAACTTGACCACGAGGCATTCGGCAGCTTGGCGCAACCGTGTGCTGCCTAAAGGCGACCGCACGCGCGACCCGCTGCCAATGGTGGTGGGTGGCTTCTCTAAAACGGTGACCTCCGTGGAGATTTCCCCAGCGCGCGTTGCATCGCGTAATAGTCGCGTTCGGCGTTGATGTGTTGTTGGCGGTCTTGGTCGCGGGTGCGTTTGCGGGTGGGCATGGTGGTAACCGGGTGCGCTGTGCGGCGTCTTGTGGGTGTCGGGGGTGGCAGGGTGGCGGTGGTGGAGTCCCAGTCGGGGAACAGCAGTCTGCTCGTCGGTTGCGTGATGGAGGTGTGGCCGGTGGGTGCAGTCCAGCGGACGTCGCCGTTGGGCAGTTACTCGTCATACCAGCCTTCACCAAAGGTCTTCGCGAGGTGATGTTCTCGGGCGACCTCGACTCCGGCCATGACGGTCAGCAAGTCCCGCCAGCCGCTGGGGCGTCGCAGGCCCTTGTTGTCGGCCCCAGCCTCGTGAATAACACGACCAATCAGGTCCGCATCTCAGAGGCGTTAACACTGTAGATCCCGCCCACACGGCCGGCGGTGCCCCTGACAGGTACCGCCGGCTCCGTCGTTGCCGAGCCTGTGGGGGTGGGTGCGCCCGAGAGTCGCAGCGGCTCATCAGGCCATGTGCAGTTGCCCACGGGGACAGACGCGGCCCAACAATGCCCGAAGTCGAGCTTCCTCGTCGCTCCCCCGGTAGCCGTCAACCCATGTCTGTGCCTGCGGCACCAACTCAGAAGGAAGGGTGTTGGCGCTGTTGGCAAACACCGCCAGCACATCTCGGATGGCCTTGGCCGGCTCACCGGCGCCGAGCCACACAAATACCGATGCACGCTGAGAAGTGGACAAGAGCATGGCCGCCGCGTCTGTCAACGCCCACGCGAAAGTCATTTCATCCCAACGCTTCACCGCGCCACGCCCTCACACTCGAGCCCGACGTCGTGTTCATGCGGCAAGCCCGTCACCGGAACGGCAGCACCTCCGACGGTGCCGGCATCACCTCCCTGCAAGAGTTGGCCTGAGGTGTCTTCGCCGAGCTCGTTGGCGTGATACTTGTGGGTGCCTTCGAGGTCGTCGCGGATGGCTTCCTGCGCGGCCGGTGGCAGGGTGTGCAGGATCCCGCGCACGCGTTCCTGACGGCGCCCCACAGCCTCGCGGTACGGCATGCCCGGCGTCGGGGTGACCTGCGGCGGCACACCTTCGATTTCCTCGACACCACCGTCGTGGTGACCGGCCTCGATCTGCGCGGCCTCTTCGGCCATCGTCGCTTCGTCCTTCTCCTCGGACATGCCGATGGGACCGATGCGGCGACCGTTGAGGAACTGCTTGACCACCGGCTCATCCGAGGTCAGCAGCACCTCACGGGGGCCGAA
>NZ_JBDGJH010000028.1:0-97875 GCF_057656995.1 Mycobacterium sp. Soil_C_30
TCGACACCCCAGCCCAACGCTTAGCCGCACTCGTTAGCCAAACCGCGTAAATGTTTCTTCAACCACTTGACTATGAGCGAGACGAAACCGGAATTACGTCGGTCTCGGCGCTGCCGCGGCGTCGCACACGGCGCTCAGCCAGCTCATCCACTCGTCGTCAACGGGGAACTGTGCCGCCTCCGGCCCGTAGAGGTAGACGCTGACATTGACCATGGTCTGGCCGCCCACGGTGCAGGTGCCAGCCACCAACACCCCGGCGGTGGGTTCCGTGAGCCGCATCAGCAGCTGCCGGAACCTGTGATTCTGCTGCGTCTGCTCCACCGTGCCCAGGATGCGCGGGGTGCCGAGCGAGAGGACGTCGCCCACATCTGCCTCGCGGGCGCCGAGCGCGTCGACCAGCGCCTTCCACACGTGCGCTTCGGTACCGGACGGTGACGCGCCGACGTTGACGGTCGCGGCCGGCTCACCCGCGTGATCGGCCAGGTAGATCCGCAGGACCTCGAAGAACGTCGGCCAGCCCCTCTCGAAGCTCTCCAGTTCGTCGTCCCAGTCGTCGCGGTCGGTGAACAGGCTGTGCACCATCCGCACCACACACTGATCACCGCTGCGGCTGGTGACGGTGACCTCGGTGGCCACCGGCGGCGCCTCTCCACTCCAACCCACCTCTTCGTAGGCGAACCGTGTGGGCGGCTCCCAGGCCGTCACCGGTCCCGACGAGGTTGTGCCGTCCCCGAAGTCGAATTCAACTGTGCCCCCGACGTATTCGCCTATGGTGGCGGGGGCGAACCAGGCGCTGTACCCGGGGCCCGTCGCGATGGCCTGCCACACCTGTTCCGGCGACCCGGGAACGACGACCTCCACCTCGACCCAGCGGCGGCCGGATTCGTCTTTGCGCATGGGCATGTGGCGCTCCTCAGTTGGTGGAGTTCGGGGTTGGATAGGCACCGACCACCAGGCGATACGTCCGAGCGCCCGGCGCGCCGGCATTGTGGTACTTCGAGACCAGCGCAGCGACGGCGCCGGCGAGGTCGTCGGTGAACGCAGCCCTGTCGGCGGGAGAGGCGAAACTCAACTCGGTGTCGACCGACAGGGTCGCCAGTCGCTTGTTCTGCTCGCGGGCCGCCCGCCAGAGCCCCCCTACTTCGCGGACCGTCCGTGCGGCCACGGCGATCAGATAGCTGGCGGACAACCGGTCCGTCATACGTCCCGGGTCGGCTCCGGCCGGGCCCAGCGCCGCCGGTGAGACGACATACGACGAGGCCGTGGCGACAAGCATCCGCTCTTTGATCCCGCCCCACCTGCGTTCGTCGGCGACGGTCACCAGGTGGTGGTCTTCGAGCGCGCGCAGGTGGTAGTTCACCTTTTGGCGGGCAAGGCCCAGTCGCGAGGCCAACACCGCCGCGGACGCGGGTTCGCCCAATTCGGCGAGGATGCGGCTGCGAATGGGGTCCAGCGCGCTCGCCGCGGCGGCCGGGTCTGCGATCACATCGACGTCGAACACCATTCGATGGTCAGCCTTGACAAATGTTTTTGTCAAGGATCAGGGGAACGGCTGCTGCGACTCCCGGTTCGGCACCTGAATCGGAATCGGCACCGGTAGGAACGGGATGTTCAGGTGCGTCGTCGTCATCGGCGGCGGAGTGGTCGTCGTGGTTGTCGGTGTCGTGGTTGTCGGTGTCGTGGTCGTCGTCGTGGTTGTCGGTGTCGTGGTCGTCGTCGTGGTGGTGGTTGTGGTGGTCGTCGGAGGCGTCGTCGTGGTGGTGGTGGTGGTCTCCGGCGGCGGTGGTGGGGGCGGCGCCTGGCTCGGGGTGATGGTGACGTACGTCGTCTCCGGCGGCGGAACGTACGTCGTTTCCGGCGGCGGCGGGGGCAGCGTCGTCTCGGGGGGCGGTGGCGGCGCTTGGGTGGTCAGCACCGGGGGCGCGATGCTGGGCGGGGTGGTCGGCTCCGTGCTCGACGAGTCGGTGGTCAGCGTGTAGGCCACACCGCCGAGAGCCACCACCGCGATCAGCGCCGCGGCGGCCAGCGCCAGTTGCGGGAACCGGAACCGCGACGTGGGTTCTTCGAAGGTGCCCGTCGCCGGGGTGTACTCGATCTGGGGCCGGGCTCCGGTGTTCATCGCGTACGGGTTCGGCGCCTCGTACGGGCTTTGGTAATCACCTTCGTAGGGCACCGGATCGGCCGCGCTGTCGTCGTCCTGCGACCAGGCCAGTGCCCGGAACGTCGAGGATCCCGGCGCGTTGGGATCCGCCGCCCAGCCCGCTACACCGATCCCCGACGTGGCCGCCTCACCCAGAGCCGTCGACAACCCGGTGGGTGCGTCGGCGTCGGGCCCACGCGCGGCGATCAGTGCGGCGCCGACGGCGATGTCCAGCGCCGGCATCGGTGTCGTGACCACCGGCGCAGAGGATCGCTCGGAAAGCCGCTGTGTGACAAGTGGAATGGAGGCGCCGCCGCCGACCGTGCCCACCGCGGTGATGTCGGACCAGTTGATCCGGTTGCGCCGCAGCAGATCATCGAGCGCGGCCAGCACACCCTCCAGAGCCGGCCCGATCAGGCTCTCCAGTTCGGCTCGCGTCACCCGGGACTCGGTGCTCACACCGGGCAGCTGCACATTCACCGCGGTGGCGGTTTCTGCCGACAGGCGTTCTTTGGCTCGACGGCATTCGTCGCGCAGCCGGGCCAGCGACCCCACTGCGGCGGTGGCCGACGGGTCGACGTCGCCGCGGTTGCCGATGTCGGCCAGCACCGCGGTCAGCAGGGCCTGATCGATCTGGTCGCCGGAGAAATCCAGGTGGCGCACGGTCTCGGTGACCGGACGGAAGCCTGCCGCGGCATCGGCCAGGGTGATGCTGGTGCCGCTGCCCCCGAAGTCGAGCAGTGCGACGATGCCGTTGGTGGTCAGGCCGGGGTTGACCTGCAGCGCGGTCAACGCGGTCACCGCATCGGACATCAGCCGGGGCAGCACGCCACTCGGGGCGAGTTTGCGGTCGCCCCGCAGCGCCGCCTCGAGAGCGCGGACGGCGGTCGGCGCCCAGTGCGCGGGCACCGCGAGGACGACGTCGCTGTTCGGACCGGGGCCTCCGGCGGCGTCGGCCATCGCTCCCAGGGCCTCGACCAGCAGCTGGTCAGCCTGGTGGGGCGAACCGTCGACGGCGACCAGCGGCACCGGGTCACCGATGCGTTCCACGAAACCACGCAGGACGAGTCCGGGCTCGGTGAGATTCGGATTGTCCGACGGCAGACCCACCTCTGCGGGACGGTGCCCATACAGGGTCAACACGGAGCGGCGCGTCACGGGCTGAGCTCCGACACGCGCCGCGACCAGGTTGGTTGTTCCGATAGACAACCCGAAAGGGTCGCTCACTAGTTGCACCTTGTGTTCACCGGTAAGTGGCGGTCGAGAGGCCACCCTAGCCGCTACGGGCAGCGTGCGGGCAACTCGACACCCCGCCCCGCGCAATCTATGAGGCAGCTATGCGCGGCAACCACGCCAACGGCAATTCGGCCATGGTGACAAATCCCGCGGGTGCGGCACACACGGCGGGAACCGCGTTGACGGCCTGCATGGCGGTCGCGACACTGGCCGCGTGCACGTGTTCCCTCAGCGGCACGTCGCGCCGGAAACTGGCCAGTGTCACCACATGTGCTTGCAGCGACGGGCTGCCCTCGATGGTGATCGTCCAGCCGTGTTGCGGTGACGGCCAGTGCTCGGGTTGACGTTGACCGAGCATCCACAGTGTTTCGACCTGGATGACCGTGTGGCCTGCGCGCCGGCCGGACCAACGCCACCGCTGCCCCGCGACAGTTCCCGCTTCGAGTGTGCGACCGAGGAATTCGCCGTCGGCCTCGGCGGGAACGATCTCGAGTTCGGTGGCCACCTCGTCCAGATCGGCACCGAGTGCATCGCCGAGCAACCAAACCTGTTGTTGGAAAAGCTCACTGGTGTAGCGCAGCGACGGGCTGTCGACGCTGACATCAGCAAGCTCGGCGCCGAACATCATCTGACCGAAAGTGATCTCGGCACTGTCGTACATCGACCAGTCGGCGCGTTCCTGAATGGTGACCTGTTCGATCTCGCGGCACATCCCCGCCATGGCGAGGGGCAGGACGGCGCCCAGATTGCCGGGGTTGAGCCCGGTTCCGTGCAGTGAGCTGTTTCCGCGCTTGCTGGCCTCGAGTAGCTCGGGTGCGCCCGCCCGCGCCTGGTGAAAAGCGAAAGAGGTGGTCACCACGTTGATACCGGCCGCCAAGAGGTGGCAGACATCGTCCACTGACGGCGTGCGCGGGGTGTAGAGCACACAGTCGACCTGCCCGGCCAGTGCGTCCTGCAGGGATGTGGTCGCGGTGACGCCTACTGACTCTTGCCCGATCAGGACACCGGCGTCGACGCCGTTCTTGTCCTCGCTGAATGCCTTGACCCCGGCCAATTCCAGATCGGGGTGTTCGAGGATGCCCCGCAGCGATTCACGGCCGATCTCCCCGGTGCCCCATTGCACCACCCGATACGGCACGGGCTCAGACCACGGTCAGCGGCAAGGACTTACGGGCCTCGAACTGGAACGTCGCTCCCCCACTGAATTTCGCGACCTCCACTTCGGACAGTTCCTTTGCCTTGGTGTCGCGGTGCTGCAGTTCCAGCGTCCAGTCGTCGTCGGTACCGCTGAGCTGAACGCCGATGTAAGGGTCCACCGCAGTCGCGACAGCCTCGAGCGGTCGTGTTGATGCCGGCGTGCACAGCGAGATCCACGAACCGTCGTCGTGGGCCGCCGACCGGCGCACGTGTACACGACCATTTTCGATCTCGGCGTCGACGTAACCCGCCGGGTTCAGCAACGGGTGCAGTTCGAGGACCTGTTGCACGCCGGCAACACCGTCGGGCAGGCTCAGCGCCCTGTGAATACGTTCGGCGGCCACCCCGGCCAGACCGGTGAGCTGTTTGGTGCAGATCTCGGCGGCCAGCGCGTCGTCGGCCCGCTTCTTCACCGCGACGATGAAGGACAGGTTCAGTAGGTGCATCTGCAGACAGATCTCGTCGGCCATGCGCACCAGCGCAGAATGGGAGAACGCCGCGAAGTCGAAGTCGGCCAGCAGCGCACCCGAGTAGTCTGACTGTCCGTCGTCACCCGCCTCGATGGGCGCCAACTCCCAACTGGCAGCGCGGCTTTCGTTGACCAGAGCCAGATGAGGGTGATCCTCCACCGGCGGATGTGAATCGTCGATGATCACCGTCCACGCGCAATGCGGGTGACGATCGGCCGGAACCCGCGGCGGCCGGTGGATGGGGCGGATCTGGGCGCGGCGGTTGGTGGCCACCGCCGTCGCGTCGAACGTCGGGTCCTCGATGTCGTGGCACATCCCGCGCACGTAGTCCTCGCCCATGGGCTCGACGTCGAGCAGCGCGCCGCAGTGGTCCAGGTGGAACTCCCCGTTCCAGCGGTTGTGCACGGTGTAGCGGAAGTCCATGAACTGCGGCGGGGCACCGATATCGAGTTGCAGACCCTTGAAGATGGTGATGACGTCGACGCCCTCGTAGTTCAGCGCCTTCTGCATTCGCCGGGTGTAGATGGGGCTGGCACCCATCCACTCCTCGATGGCCACCTGAAGCATCTCTTCGCGTCCGAAATTACTGATGCACCAAGCCATTCCGGAGCGGTCGATCAGCTGACCGATGAGCAGGAGCTCAGGCACCAGGGTGGCGAGTTCCTGCCTGGACAGCGAGGCGTAACGGCTGTGGGCTGCAGTCACGCCCCAAACATAGACTCGACAATGTTATAAAGTCAACGATGACAAGTGCAGCCCCCACCCGGAAGACATCCGCCCCTCGCAAGCGCGGCGATGACACGCGGGCCAAGATCATCGACGAGACGGTGAACTGCATCGTCGAGGAGGGCTTCCCCGCCGCGACGGCCAAACATGTGGCCGAACGCGCCGGCGTCACGTGGGGCGTCATCCAGTACCACTTCGGCGACCGGAATGGCCTGCTCATGGCCGTGGTGGACGACGGAGTGGCCAAACTGCTGGACAGCCTGTCGACGGCTGAGGTCAGCGACCTACCGCTGGCGAAGCGCATCGAGACCGTCGTCGACATCGCTTGGAACTGCTACAGCAGCCCCACCTCACTGGCGGCGTTCGAGATTCTGCGGGCCACCCGCGGTGAGGCTTCGATGCGTCATCTGATGGAGATGAACGACGCCATCAGCGGTCTTGGGCGGCTTATCTCCGATGATCCCGCCCACCACGACGTCGCCGAGGTGATCTGGGCGGCGCTGCGCGGCATGGTGCTGGCCGAGATGATCGTCAACCAGTCCATCGACTGGCAGCGTGAACGGCGCACGCTGGTGGAGATGGTGATCCGTTACCTCAGCTGAGACGATCGGCCACCGAGACGACGCGCTTGGCCAGGTGATCCAGGGCGGCAAGGGTGGCGTCACTCAGCTCCGCCTTGTTCTCGGGTCCGGTGACGTGCCCGACGCCGTACGGGTTGCCGTCGGCGAATTTCAGCCCGTCGGTGTACCCGGGCGGGACGATGATCCCGCCGAAGTGCATGAGCGAGATGTAGAGCGCCAGCAGGGTGGTCTCCTGCCCGCCGTGATCGGTTTGGGAGGACGTGAATGCCGAGTACACCTTGTCGGCCAGCTTGCCCTGCGCCCACAGCCCGCCGAGGGTGTCGATGAATGCGCGGAACTGTGAAGCCGGCGACCCGAATCGGGTGGGCGTACCGAAGATGACGGCGTCCGCCCACACGATGTCGTCACCGGTGGCAATCGGAAGATCTTTGGTCGCTTCGTAGTTGGCAACCCAGGCGTCGTTCTTACTGAACGATTCGGGGTCCCGCGTCTCGGCGATGTGCCGCAACCGAACCTCGGCACCGGCAGCTTCGGCGGCGTCGGCCACCCGCTGCGCCATCCTGGTGCCGTGCCCGGTCGCCGAGTAGTAGATGACAGACAGTCTGCTCATGTTTCGGATGCCTCCTTCGGCGGGGAAAGCTTGCTCACCAACGCGTTACCGACGATACCCACCGCGATCATGCCGATACCGGCGGCGTCGGGCAGCGCATCGGTGACTAGTGCGAAGATTCCGGCGATGAGGACGAACATCGGCAGCCAGTCGAACAGTTTCAGCAGCGACGGCGGCTGGTCCCCGGATGCCCGGTCCGGGTAGTACTCGGTGAACGCGATCGCGAAGAAGATGGCCGCCAACTGCAGAACCCACGCTGTCCAGAAGTTACCGGGATCGTGGAGAACCGCGTCGCCGACGAAACCCATCACCGCGTTGAAGACGAATGCACCCGCCCACACCGTTGAGATCACGTAGTTGATCTTCAGGAAAAGCGGGCTGTCCCAATACTCTTCGGGTGTCTCCTTCTTGGCGTAGGCCAGAGTGAAAGGCCGGCGCGCGATGATGGTGGCGATGACGAACACCGCCAAGACGATGTTGGTGAACTCGCCCGCCCAGACCTCGAGGAACTCGACGGTGGCATCGTCGACGACCAGCCCGATGACGGCCAGGATCGCGAAGAACAAGACACCCAGCACGTCGAGCGCGTAGACACCGAGACCGCGGCGGTGGCCGAGCCACAGAGTCAGCAGAGCGAGACCGAGCGCGACGCAGACGGCCACCTCGAATTGCCCCGGTGTGGACAGCACCGAGAACAAGATCCATGGCGCAATGCCCGACAGCGGCGACCTCAAGTACCCGTCGAGGAGTTTCGTCACGCTGTGACCTTATGGTCGAAAGCCGGCTCCGCAACTCGTTCTGCTCAAGTGAAACTAGAACGTGTGCTAATTGTTCTTGCATGGGTGATCGCGAAGACATCGAACGTGTGAAGTATCAGTACTTGCGGGCACTGGACACCAAGCACTGGGCCGACTTCGAAGACGCGCTCACCGAGGACGTGGTGGGCGACTACGGCTCGTCCGTCGGGGAGGAGCATCACTTCACCGATCGCGCGTCGCTGGTGGAGTACATGCGATCGTCGCTGCCCGCGAACGTCATCACCGAGCACCGGGTGACCCACCCGGAGATCGTCGTCGACGGCGATACCGCCACAGGGACCTGGTACCTACAGGATCGGGTGATCGTGGCCGACTTCGACTTCATGTTGATCGGTGCGGCCTTCTACTCCGACACTTACCGGCGCACCCCTGCGGGGTGGAAGATCGCGTCGACGGGATACCAGCGCACCTATGAGGCGACGATGTCGTTGAAAGGGTTGGACTTCAAGCTGACGCCCGGTGCCGCGCTGGCGCTTTAAGCGGTTTGGGTGTTCTCCGGGGCCGAGCTGGCGGTTGTTCACTGAGGAGTTGCCACCTTGGTTACCGACGTTGGTGGTGCGTTGGACAGCCGGTTTGACGATCACCTTGTAACTGGTCCTGTAGTGAGGGCGGCGGGTTTGTGGTGTTCGGAGGGGTTTCTCGTTTCTGCCCCACGCGCTGCCGGAGGGGGACCATGTGCGCAGGCGCCCGGCTACAAGCGACTACTCAGCGACAGCGATGACCGCGCCGGGCCGCAGCCACTGCATGATCGACACCAGAGTGGCGTCATCGATCGCGACGCACCCGGCCGTTGGTCCCCCGTCGGTGCTGTGCACAAAGAAGGCGCTGCCCTTGCCGGGGACCCGGTCTTTGTTGACGCCCATCACGATGGCGTGGGCATACTGCGGGATCTGCAGATTCTCCGTGCCGCCGGACAGGCTGAACGGGCACTGGTCTTTCGGGCAGACCTGCATGGTGTTGTAGGTGGGGCTGTTCACGTCGCCGTCCCACCAGTGATCGGGTCCGACCTGGACATACTTAAGCCCGCCACCCGGACTCGGCGCCGTGCCGAAGGCGAAGTCCAACGTGTAGATGCCCGTCGGGGTCAGCATCGATCCCTCGTAGTGGTCGGGCGACATGCCCTTGGACCCCACCTTCGCCCCGATGCCCGCACTGACCGGTTGCCAGCCCGCGCCGTTGCGCTGCCAGACATCCATTTTCGCGTCGGAGCCGCCGGTGCCCGTCACCGCGAGCACCTGCGTGGCGTTGCCGACACTGTTGGCGAACCACGGGTTGTACTGCCCTTGTCCGATCGGCGCCGAGATCAGCGCCAACATCGTCGCGCAGGCGGCAGCGCAGAGCACGCGGAGTAGTCGGCGCATCCCTTAATCGTTCGGGGCGCCGCCCTCGACGGTCAAGTCAAGGTTTCGACACGATTGGGTCTTGTTCTGGAGACTGGGCGTCAGCCTCGCCCGTCGACCTCAACGCCACTGCCGCGATCACAAGCACAGAGCATCCGACATTGGCCCTCAAACCTCACGGGGCGGCGGAAGCTGCAAACCCTTCCAGATCTGCAACACCGACGTTAATCCCTCGGCTCGTCGCTGAGCGCCGGCGGGCGATCGGGGCGGCGGTAGGACGGCCACGCCGCATAAATCTTGTCACCGATCTTGATGTGCGAGCTCCGGAAGAACGCTATTACGACGAAACAAGAGCCGAAAACGAGAGCGCCGAAAGTGGCGTCCTTCCAATCTGGCACCTGAGAAATGAAGAGACATACAACGACAAATGCTGCGCCGCACCAAAAGAAGCGGCGTTTGATCGAGTCCGGCGACAATACGCCGACTTCCACATCGCGAACTCACTGCCGATCACGCCAACTGCGAGGCCCGCGGTTCCTATCCAAAACCACACGCGCGCAGCGGGAACGGCGCTCGCCGCAAGGCAACAAATCTGCTCCACGATCCTGCCTTCCATCACCAGGTAATGGTCGAATGCTTCGACACTGGCGGATCTAATTGCGACGCGTCAGTCTCGCGCCTCGTCGCTGAGCGCCGGTGGCCGGTCAGCGCGGCGGTAGGATGGCCACGCCGCGTAGATTTTGTCGCCGATCTTGATGTGAGAGCTGCGGAAGAACGCGATAGCGACAAGACCGAGCCCGAATGCGCAAGCGCCGAACGCAGCGTCCTTCCAGTCCGGCACCTGCGAAATGAAGATACAAACAACAAAAAACGCCGAGCCGGCCCAGTAGAAGCGACGCATCAGCGAGTCTGGTGACAACGAGGCCGATCTCCACATCGGGAAAAGACTGCCAACCACGCCAAGCACTAGACCTGCGGCGCCAATCCAGAACCACGTGCGCGCCGGGGTAAGGCCGCTGACCGCCGCGAAGTAGCTGATCTGATCCAACAGTCTGCCTTCCACCCCGTAAGTTGCTAGTCGAATTGTCTGCCGACAGCGCCACCGCCAGCTGAGCCTAGAAGACCTCCTCCTGCGCCGGCGATGATCACCAGTGCGGCGGTAGTCCATGGGCCAGTGAGAGATGCTGCGCCAAGGCCCACCAGCCAAGCGGCGCCGGATCCACCCGCCAGGCCACCGAGAGCTTGACCCGCCTTCTCATTTCGGTGCTCATCACCGTTCGCCCAGGCGTCGGCAGCCGTGAGAAGTTGTACAACGTCGGTGACCTTGGAAACGCGCCCGGCGATCTTTCCGAACACCTCAGCATCTTTAGGGCTTAAGTAGTCGGTCCATCGCGCGTGCTCCCCACGAGGGATACCGTCAGCCCACTCCTGCGCCCCGGTCGCCAAATTGCCTGTTGTGCCTGATACCTCACTAATCCACCGCAACGCTCCGTCACTGGACATGCCCGCCTCAATGAGAGTGTTGTAAGTCTCTTTGGTAAGAGCGACGCGCCCCGCGACCTCACCGTCGTTGAGCAGCCGAGTGGCCTGGTCCGGCGTCTGTGCCGGAGCGCCTGAGTAACCCTGCTCGAATTGCCGTTGCAGTTCGAGTCGAGCTTGCGCTCGGGCGCGTGCATCGACTCCCGTCAGTGGGTCTCGCGGTAGCGGGCCCACGAAGTGGGCCATGCGGAAGTCATCGAGTCTTTGTGCTGCCAACTCTCTAGCGTCAGCGCTGGCCGCAGGGTTGGTAGTGATTGCGAAATCCCGCAATCGTGCTTCGGCTGCGGCCTTTTCAGGGGTCATGGGGCCGCCGCCGTTCACGAGCGCTTCGTCCTTGGCGCGCTGGTTGGCGTCGTAGTGTTCCGGCGCGGTGCGCCCCCGCTCCTCGGGACTGATTTCACCATCACCGTCCACGTCCTCAATAGCGGCGGGGTCATAGCCATGCTTGAGCCGCAAGTCGAAAGCTGCGCTTTCGAGCTTGTCGGTATAGGTGTCGCGGATTCGCTCGACCTCTCCGAGGGCGGAGCGCGTAGCTTCTTCTGCTTGGTCAAGCAGACCGGAGTAGTCCTCGTCATTCGCGATCGCCACGCCAACCGATGCGTCAAGTGATTCGAGGCTGCTGTTGAGGCTCTCGATCTTGGCGGTGGATTGCGACTCCGCCTCGGCCAAATCCGCCGCGATGTTCTGCAGATCAATTGCGATCGCAGGGAGTTGCTCCGATTGCACGAAAAGCCGGGTCACTGCCCGCTGAACCTCGGCGGAGTCATCGATTGGACGCTCGCCGTTCTCCCCGTTCCAGGACGCCTGAAACCGCTCACGCGCTTGGGCGAACTCCTTGAACGTTTCCTCGGTGCAAGCGGTTGCATCTCGAAACGCGGTGGCTAGCTCCGCAATCTCCCCCGGATCGCCGCTTTGTAACGTCTCATCGGCACGCCACGGATCGCCGGCGGCCAACAACATCCCCAAGGGGATGTGGTTCAGGCTTGGGTAAGTTGCCACGCCACCGCCCGGAGCGCTTCAGCGTTGCGGCGTTCCATATCGACGAATGCCGACGCCGCGACATGAGCCTTATCGCCGAGCACGCCCAGTCGCCGCTCGTGATTACGCAGGCGTTCCACATGCTGCGAGTGCGCCTCAGACAGAATGCCCTCGAAATCGCCGGCAGCAGCAAAGCCACCGAAGATGCCAGAACCCACCGCACGACGAGCGAGCTTCTGAGCGCCCTCATCTGCGAGACCCGCCGCCGTGTACGAACGGTTCGCGCCCGTCCGCATGACTTCGACGTCAACTTGCACGATGACCCCCTGGTAGCAAACAAGTACAGTCCGAGCGTACTAGGGCTTTGCGGGTCGTCAATTCACCAATCGCGCCCAGTAAGCAAATCCGGTCGCCGACGAGTCAGGGCATCTGAGTTAACAAGAACGTCCCGCCACCCCCAGCCTCTCAAGAGACAGGTAAATGGCGGGACGGATCGTCGGCGATACCATCGAGCAATGACTGGCTCATCATACGGAGTCACGCCGGGGGGCTCTTGGCAACCGCCGGCCGGACCGCCTCCACTACCTGCATCAGTTACCAAACCCTCACGAATGCCCGTAGTAGTGGCTATAGCTGTGGCACTGACCTCGCTCGCGGTAGCGATTGGGTCTTGGCTTAGGCCAGTAAATGAGGCCAGTGCTGCGCCTGTCAGTACGCCCGCCTACAGCGAAGGGGAAGTCGCGAGTGCCAAGGGCGCAATCTGCGATTCGCACTCGTTCATAACTCGAGCTACGCAGACTGCTGGCCGGCAAACAAGTGATGATCCTGCTATCAAGGCCGTAATCGCAGTAAACATAAGAGTCGGGTCAACAATAAGTGCTTTGTATCTCCTATCAAAGCTGGACGCTAACCCAGCGACTCCGCCGGAGCTAGCTGACGCAGTAAGGAGTCTCGCTAACGCCTACCAGGAGACAACCCTCACCCACCTGTCAAACGCTCCGGAAACGGAAGTGGATGAGGTCTACGAACGTCTCGATGCGGCCGACAAGAAGGTAGTTGAGGCCTGCCAATGAATGAGTCAAGGTCGGGGGCGTGGGACGACTTATTGGTCGGACCTTGGTGGCCTTCGGCTGACTCGAGCGTGGCGGCCTCAAACGCGAGTAAGAACCGCAGCGCGATCGCTGCAGCTTACGTGGACTACCAAGGTGTTCTAACGGAGCCTTAGCCGTCGGCCTTTGCGGGCCACGAGGGAGCAACTGCGGATACTGCGAGCAGTTCGTTCCACCCCGCACGACGTGCGAGTTTCTAAGGACCCTCATCCGCGAGGTTCGCCACTGTGGATGGTACCGGTTTGCATTCAACTTCAACTTGGATGACGCCCTTATAGCAACAGATACGTTCTGCGCGTACTAAGGCTTGGCGGTCGACAACACACCGTTTGCGTTCAATAAGGAAAATCCGGACGCCGACGGGTCACGGCGTCTGGGGTACGGAGACGCCCTGTCCAACCCCACCCTCTCAAGAGTCAGGTGAGTGGCGGGACGGATAATCGGCTATACCATCATGCTATGACTCGCGCGCCATACGGGGTCACGCCGGGGGTCGCTCGGCAACCGCCACCACCCAGCCCACCCTTCGGGTCTCCTCCTGCGAGGAAGCTATCCCGAAATTTTGCAATCACCTTTGTCGCCGCCGCGCTGATAGCAATCGCGGTAGTCGTCGGGGCCTGCTTCCGCCCTACAAACAACAACGCCGCTCCATCGTCGGAGCCGGCACCGCTTTTCAGTGAGGAAGAGGCGAGGCAGGCTACCGTCGTGGTGTGCGATGCTTACACAAAGGTTAGGGATGCAATAACCACGGCCGGTGGGCAAAACAGTGACGACCCAGATAGTCGCTTTATGATTGCGATAAATGCACGCCTCGCTATCCATGCTAACGCTAGCTACTTGCGTCAGGCCCTGGCCGATAACCCCGCCTTGCCACAAGAGACTGCTCGCATCTTTCGCGAGATGGCTTCTGCATACGATGAAATCTTAATGGGTCAACTAGCCGCTGCGCCTTCGGATTCCTTTGGAGAAGTGAACGCAAAGCTTGATGCAACTGATGCCGAGGCTGCAGAGGCCTGCAAATGAGACTTTCCCCCGGGGGAGTTCTTTGATTTGCCACCAATCGCAACGCCCGGGACACTAAAGAGATAGAAACGACCATGGGACGCACTGTGTCAAAGTCAGCGCTAGCCACCACCGAGCAAGTGAATGGCAACCTCTGATATCGGCAGTACCATCAAGCCATGACTGGCTCACCATACCGAAGCAGCGCCGGGGGTTCTTGGCAACCACAACCTGGCCTGCCACCGCCAGGACCTCGGCCTGGACAGAAACGGTGGAGCGTCCTGGTGTTCACCTCGCTGGCGATCGCCATCGTCGCTATGGCCTTGGAGGCGGCTTCCTGGTTGCTCCCTCATTGGAGCAACGCGATCGCGTCAAGCGATGTTGCGACTCAATACAGTCAGACTGAGATCGATCAAGCGCAGACTCGCATCTGCCATGCCCGCAGTCTAATCGCCACAGCAACTCAGAATGCCGGCAGCCAGTCGAGTGAGGATCCAACAGTTTCGTTCATTATCGCGGTAAATGTACGTCTCGGCGCTACTTCGAGCGCGGACTACTTAAGTCAAACTGTCATGAACAACCCTGCTGCGCCCGAAGATTTAGCAATCGCGGCCCGTGAATTGGTTGCTGCCTACCAAGAGACCACGCTCCTGCACCTGTCCGATGCTTCGGAGAGCGAACTCGATGCCGTGTACGAAAAGCTAGATGCAGCCGGCCTGAGCGTCGACGAGGCCTGCGGCGATTGACCTTTCGGCGATGAATGGTTCTGCCGCCCGTAGGGGCTGCGAGTGCGCCTCATATAAAATGCCCTCGAAGTCGGCAGTAGCAGCAAAGCCACCGAAGATCCAAAACCACTGCACAACGAGCGAGCTTCTGAGCGCCCTCATCGGCGAGACCGCCGCTGCGCCAACGATTGGCGCCGGTTCACATGACCTCTACGTCACTTGAACGATGACCCCCCTGATAGCAAACATGTGAAACTGAGCCTACTACCGGGTGGCACGTGGTCAATTCGCCAATTTGCAGGCGGACGACAGGCCCTTACCTGCGAATTTGTGTGCAGACGCCTCGTCGTCAGATCCCGATAGCCTGTGCCCGCCCGCCAGACAAGTGAATGGCGACCAGAACAATTCGCGTTACGATCAGGGTATGACTGGCTCAACTTACGGAGTCACGCCGGGGGGAACTTGGCCGCCGACCCCCCCTGTGGACCCTCCGACTGCGGGGAAGCCTTCCAACAGACTGACGATCGCTGCTCTCGCCGTTGCAATAATTGCGGTTGCCGTGGCGGTAAGTTCATGGTTTCGCCCCGAGGGCGCGACAGACGCCCCTGCGGCAAATAGTGACACCACGTACAGTGAGCAGGAAATTGCGGACGCAAAAACCGCCTTATGTGACGCGCACGCGTTAGTCGGCAGAGCAACACGGACCGCCGCTTCTCGGCGTAGCGATGACCCCACAATCACGTACATCGTCGCGACTAATGTTCGCCTTAGCGCGTCTGCGAGCTCTGACTATCTACTTCAGAAATTAGTAGATTATCCCGCTGCTCCATTAAACGTATCGAATGCCCTCCGAACTCTCGCTATCACCTACCAACAGACCACCTTATTGAATCTGGCCGATGCTGAAGAAACGGAACTCGACGCCGTCTATGACTTGCTCGATGAAACGGATGCCGAAGTGGTGAAGGCCTGCCAGTGACTGGCGATCCGCCCGGCGCATGGTCAGAACTTCTAGTGGGGGCATGGTGGCCAGCGTCATCATCGACTGATTCCGCGATGTCATCGTCCCAACGCCGAGCATCCATCCGAGACAGCTTCGACGACTTCCAGCATCGCCTCACGAGCACCCGAAATGGCGCCTTATCGCCGCAGGAAGGCCGCTCCGCGGAAGAGGCTCGGGCGGCGTTCTCGCAAGGCGAAACACACGCGGGCAGCGTTTCAGAGAAGAACAGTGTGAAATCTCAATCGTATAGGCAAGCTGCGGAAGCACTCGAAGGTCTTCGCTCCGATCTTCGTCAGATCGCGGCACTTGGCAACGAGAAGATCGAACAAATTCAGTCAAGCAAGTCGCTAACGAAGGTTACACAAATTGTTAGCACCATCGTCGAAGCGAACGGAAATGCCAGCCGTAAATCGAATACGTGGAGCTTGAAAGTAAGCGAGGCAATTCAGAAGATCCTGGCCGCTGAAGGAGACGTTAGGACGCTGGAGCAGTTCGCACGCGACCACAATGTCGACCTCGGCCGGGCGCCAGCGATTCCTAGCGAAGGAACACTCGCACAGCTCGTCAAGAACAGACTAGAAAATGCCACTGGCGCTGCGGAACCTAACGCGAAAGGCGTCTCAGATTTGCGTCAGAGCTCATCGAGCCAGGTGGAAGATCTTATTGCACCGGCTGAAGGGGCAAATCCTGTCGATAAGTTCACCGATCAACAAGCCTTCAGCCGCGCAGGGATGGGCAATGAGCCCGAAACTGTCGGTCCGAACCTACCGACCCCTGCCTCCGTCATTCGAGATCCTAGCGCGTCAAACGGTGTCGGCGTCGACGGAAATCAGGTGAGTTCACCGCCCCCCGCGACGATCACATCTCCTCCTGGGGGTTTCGCCGGAGGCGCCGGGCCGGCCAACGCCGGAGCCGGAACCCTGAGCGGGGCCGCAGGCGGCGGAGGCGGCATCGGCAACGCGGGCCTATCGTCCCCCGCTAACCTCGGTTCAGCCTCCCAGCCGCTTAGCCCGGAGAATCTGGCACAGAGCTTCAACAGCGGCGTCCAGGCGGGAGCGCCGGCATCTGCCGGCGCGGAGGCACTCTCGCAGGGCATCTCCGACACCGTGCAGTCACAAGCCCCACAAAGCCCAGCCCCTCCACCACCACCGGTCGCCCCCACGGTCGCGTCCAGCGGCTTCGCTTATGAGGCGCCGCAGGTGATTTCAGAGCCCGCTGCGCCACCCGCACCAGCAGAAGCACACTCCCAACCCATGTATGCGGCACCGGTCGCAGCGGCACCTGCCGCTCCCGTCGCACCCATTGCAGCAGCGCCACCTGCGGCACCAGCCGGACCACTGCCGGCCTACGGTTCCGACCTTCGACCGGCTGCGGCGGCAGCCCCTCCCCCGCCCGCAGCAGCGCCGCTGTCGGCTGCTCCGGTCAACCCGGCCAGCGGTACAGCGGCCGGCAACCAGCCCGCCGTCGTCCGTCAACAACCCGGTGCCGCAACACCAACTACCGCGAACCCGACCGGCATGGTCGAAAACGCCCTCACCTCAGCAACAACCGGCGCGGTCGCAGGCGCAGCGGCAGAACAATCCATGGCACAGGCCAGGCTCGACAGACTCCTCGAGGCAGTCGCCCGTCAAGAACCAAAACTCAAGTGGGCCATCGGAGATCGAGAAGACGGGTCGACGGTCCTCGTCACCGACTTGGCGTCCGGTTGGATCCCTCCGCACATCGAGATACCCAAAGGCGTGGACCTCCTAGCCCCGGAGAAGCGCCGCGGGGGCTTGGAACATCTTCTCGGAGAAACGACCAACAACGCGATCTGGACGCCGGGCCACTATCTACCGAACGCCAAAGATGTTGAGCCGGTTGAGATGACGTTCCGGGCCCGACAGGTCCCAGATATCGATGAGCTCAACTGGGAGCTCACCCAGGCCACAAACTGGCGCGACGGGTTACCCCGACTGGCGCATACCCTGGCCAAGGCCGGCATCGCAGGTACTGGGGTGCTCGACACCGAAGCAGACCTCCTTTACGAGCACCTGACCACGATCCGCGACAAAGTGGTCAAGTCCTACCCTGATGCCGTCGACCTCAATGACGTCGGCAACTGGCAGCTGCTGGCTGCAATCAGCGGACTCATAGCCTCAGACAAAACCACTTTGAAATACCACTTCGCCTGGTTCCAGGCGTTGAGCATGGCAACACAAGGGGGACCACGATGACTTCACCAGCAGGACAGGACGGCCAAGGCGGAGTTCTCAACGTTGATCTGCAGGGTTGGTTCGCCGCCGACCAAACTCCACCGCCACCGCCCATCGTCTCGGATGCAGTGATGGCAGGCGCTGCTCCAATCGAACAGTTGCTCCAGGTACTCGGACTGGCCGCCAATCAAGGTGACCCCAAAGACAATCTGGAAGCTCAGGAGGGCCATGCGGAACGCAAAGCCATCACATCCGACGCCTTGCAGAAATTCCCCGCCCAAGACCAAGCCGCACAAGCGGAGATGAAGGGCGTCGACCAGATGTCCCAGATGGCCCAACAGATGCCGCAGATGATCGGCGGTGTTGCGGGGGCGATCTCGGGCGCACTGGGCGGGGCGCTGCAACCGCTGGCGCAGATTCCACAGCAGCTCGCCCAGACCGGTCAGCAGCTGCTGCAACAGGGCATGGGTGCCATGCAGCAGGCCGGCAAGGAAGTCACGCCGGCAGACCTGGCCACTCAGGGCCTCGACAGTGAAATCCTGGCCGGCGACACCGAACTCGGCTCTGGCGGAGGCGGTTCCGCGGGTGGCGGCGGTGGCGGTATGGGAGCCACCACGCCCATGTCGGCGCTGGGACCGGCCGCCACACCGACGGGCTCAACCGTTCCGACATCGGGACGGGCATCAGTGGCCCCACCTGCACCACCGGCAGCGCAGGCAAGCGCCCCCATGGGCGGCATGGGCGGCGGCTACCCGATGATGCCGCCGGGCGGTATGGCCGGCGCAGCCGGTGGGCAAGACAAGGACGACAAGGCCGCGACAAAACGCGTGTCGGTGCCGTCGGTGAAGAACGGCGCCCCCGTACAGGGCCGCATCACCACCCCGCCGCCACCACCCGCGGCGCCGACCGTCACCAAGAACGTCGAGGGAAAGCCCGTCGCGACCAGGCGGATCATCGTTCCCAACGACAAAGCTGAGGCCAAGGCCGACGGCGACGACAAGGGCAGGTGAGTCCCCGTGATTAGGGTGGGGTGAATGAACCGCTGGCCGTGGCAACGCGCTCGAGGAATCCACCAGATCACGCAAGGCCTGGGCACCCTGGACCGCGAGGTGTTCGAGGCCATCGCGGAGTCCCCGACCCCGCTGCTGGACACGCTGATGCCGCCGCTGACGCGCGCCGCCGACCACTCCAAACTGTGGTTCGCCATCGCCGCGGCGCTGGCCGCATCGGGTAAGCCGAGGGCCACCCGTGGCGCTGCCCGTGGCGTCGTCACCCTGGGCGTCACCAGCCTGTTCACCAACCAATTGGCCAAGCGGGTCTGGAAGCGGCCGCGTCCGCTACGCACCTCGGTGCCGCTGCCACGCCAGATCCGGCGTTTCCCCACGTCGAGTTCGCTGCCGTCGGGCCACTCCGCCAGCGCCGCCGCATTCGCGGTGGCGGTCGGCCTGGAGAGTCCGCCATTGGGTTTCGGCTTGGCGCTGCTGGCAGGCATGGTCGGGCTGTCCCGCGTCGCCACCGGCGCGCACTACCCCGGTGACGTGGTCGCGGGCTTCGGCATCGGCGCCGGCATCGCCGTCTTGGGCGGCAAGCTCGTCCCTCCCGTCGTCGAGACGCAGCTACCGAGAACCGAACCGCTCTACGTTCCGACGATCAACCGTCCCGAGGGTGCCGGGGTGGTGCTCGTGGTCAACCCTGCCTCCGGGAGCGGAAACGGTGCCCGGGTGATCGACGAGGTGCGCGACGCCCTGCCCAAAGCCGAGATCGTCGAGCTGACCCCCGACGACGATCCGGAAGAGGTGCTCCGCGAGGCGGCCAAGCGCGCCGAAGTGCTGGGCATCGGTGGCGGCGACGGCACCGTCTCCACCGCCGCGTCGATCTCCGTCGAAGCCGATCTACCGCTGGCGGTCTTCCCCGCGGGCACGTTCAACCATTTCGCCAAGGACATCGGCTGTGACACGGTGGCACGCACGGTCGAAGCGATCCGCCACGGCCAAGTCCGCTGCGTCGACCTGGTGTGCATCAACGAAAACCGCATGGTGATCAACACCGCGAGCATCGGCGCCTATCCCCGCTTTGTGCAGACCCGCGAGAAGTACGAACACCGCGTCGGCAAACCCCTGGCCGGCATCTACGCCATGCTGCACACGCTCCGCACCGATTCTCCGGTCACGATTCGCTACGACAACAAGGTCGTGCAGACGTCACTGTTCTTCGTGGGCAACTCGGTGTACCTGCCAACCGGCTTCGCCCCGGCACGGCGCACCCGGATGGATGACGGCTTGATCGACGTCCGGCTGCTCGAGACCGGGAAGCGCCTGGCGCGGACCAGGATCCTGGTCGCGCTGGCGCTGGGGCGGCTACCGCGCAGCCCGCTGTATCACGAACTGCAGGTGCCCGAGTTCCGGTTCGAGTCGCTCGACGGTCCGATTCCGGTGTCGCGCGACGGCGAGGTCGGTGAGGAGTTCGACGAGGTCAGCTTCAGCGCCCGTTATCGGGAGCTGAAGGTGTTTCACCCCCCGATGTAGTCAGCGGCAGTGGCCGCAGCATTCGCAGGCACGCCAGGTACCACAGAAAACCGAGCGCCCATCCCGCCAGGACATCGGACGGGTGGTGGACATTGAGGACCACCCGACCGACTCCGATGAGGATCACCACCACTGCCCCGACGACGATCAGCGGCGTGCGCCATTTTGCCGCGAGGAACGGCAGCAGGATCGTCAGCAGTCCCAGTACTGCTGCCATGACACCGACGGCATGTCCGGACGGGAACGACGTTCCGTAGGCGTACACCATCGCGGTGTCGGGTCGCGCACGGTCGGCCAGCAGTTTGGCCGCCTCGGTCACCAGTCCGCTCAGTTCCACGCTGAGGACCAGGAACAGTGCGGGACGCAGGTAGCGACGTCTCAGCAGCCAGATGATGACGACGACACCGGCGATCCGGAAAGCCGTCGGCCCCAGAACGGTACAGAACACGTGCCACGAGGTCACCCAGGCGGGGCGCTCCGCCCCGATTGGATACACGGCATCGAGAGCCCACGAATCCATCGCTGCCAGCCAGGACCAGTCCTGCACGGATCCGATCCACATCGCCGCGTAGAGCACGATCGCGGCGATGGCCGCCGCACCAGTTAGTCGACCCACCCTCACACACGTATCACAAGCTCGTGGTGCCGAATTTGCCCAGAGCCTCTACGATCCCCTTGGCCTACGAAGGGACGAGCATGCCGTCAGCAAAGTACATCGGTTATCTCGGCGGTGCGGCAGTCGCCGCCGGGGTCGGCGCGGCCATCGCCGTCGCCGGTCAGGGCACGGCCCATGCTGACACCCCCGACGGCACGTCCTCGTCAGCGAGCTCATCGTCTTCATCAGAGTCGGACTCGTCGAAACCGGAAGCGAATGCTCCCGATACAACGGAGAAGGCCGAAACCAAGGACGACGATGTCGACGCGGGCCCAGAGCGCGCGACGACGAATCACCGGCCGAAGTTCGATCCGGCCGAGGCCGTCAGGGGTTTGACCAAGCAGTTCGGGCTGGCGAAGCCATCCAAGACTGTTGAAGACGAGGACGACACCGAGAAAGACACCGAGGAAGACGAGCCCACCGCTGACGAGGAGGAGGACGACGTCGCCGCCGCGCCTCTCCCGGTGTTCCAGCCGGTCAGTGACCTGGCGACGAAGGCCTCCGAAGCGGTTGCCGCGCTGCCCAAGCCGTCCAACACTGACTCAGACACCAAGACAGCCCAAGCCGCCGCCGGTCCGGTGCCGTGGAGCATCAACCCGTTCCGCCCGATGCCGCCGGAGCCCGCTCCCAACGACATGCCGGGTGCGCTGTGGGACATCGAGCAGACGGTCATCAATGCGTTTGCGCCCGTGCCGTTTCTGCAGCCCGTCGTCCGCGAGGGTTTCGAAGCCGCATTCCGTGGCAGCCAGTTCATCCCCTTCGTCAACGCCGTGATTCCCGCGGTCAACATCATCGGGCAGCTGCCGAACCTCGCCAGTGGCGATCCCGTGGAGTTCCGCACCGCCACTCAGAGCATCATCAACAACCTGATCGTGACCCTGCATCCGGTTTCGGTGCTCTATTACGGTTACGACGAAGTCGCCGACTTCATCAACCTGGAGTACGAGGCGCAGCAGCTGAAGGACGTGTTCTACGCGACGGCCTGGGACATCCTCGACCCGTTTGCGTTGCTGCACAACCGCGGCCAGTCGGGGCTGCCACTGTCGCCGTCGTCGCCGGGCTCGAGTGTCGAAGTGCCCAGCGCTCCCTCGGTGCAGTTGGTCGCCGCGGTGGCCGACGCGCCTTCGACTGACCCCTTCCGCGCCGACGACCCGGATCCAATCGGTATGCCCGCCCCGCTGATCCAGGTGCGGGACTTGACGATGCTGTTCCTCCCGTCACCGCTGAAAGAGGTCTACCGCGAGGGCTTCGAGTTGGTGTATCGGGCCAGCCAGATCGTGCCGGTGGTCAACATGGTTGTGCCGGTGACCGCGGTCCTGCCCGCCGTCGTCCAGGCGCTCAGCGGTGACAAGGCCGGTGCGCAGATCGCCATCAATCAACTGCTGCTGACCACCGGTCCGGTATCGGTGCTGTACTACGTCTACGACCAGATCGCCGACCTTCTCAACACCGAAGAGGCCAGCTTCGCGGCCAAAGAGCAGCTCTACATCACCCTCTGGGATGCCGTTGACCCCAACTTCTTCCTGCACAATCAGGGTGAGTCTGGGCTGCTGTCCGCCTGAGACTTATTGACGCACTTGTTGATCCATAGCTTTGCGAAGGGAACATCGGCGTCACAGCCCTGAAACAAGGCGACCTTAGTGTCCTCGCATGACGCAGGAAGTCGCCGTCGATCAGCTGACAGCCACCAAAGAGACGCTGGAGGACTACACCCTCCGGTTCGCTCCCCGCAGCTACCGCAAATGGTCGACGCGCGTGGTGGGCATCTCGGCGTTGGGCGGCATCGCCTACCTCGCCGACTTTGCGATCGGCGCGAACATCGGGATCTCGTACGGCACCACAAATGCGTTGTGGGGCATCGGGATTTTTGCGGTCGTCATCTTCGCGACCGGTTTCCCGCTGGCGTACTACGCGGCGCGGTACAACATCGACCTGGACTTGATCACCCGCGGCAGCGGCTTCGGTTACTACGGGTCGGTGGTCACCAACGTCATCTTCGCGACGTTCACCTTCATCTTCTTCGCCCTCGAGGGGTCGATCATGGCCCAGGGGCTGGAGCTCGGACTCGGCATCCCGCTCCCCATCGGCTATGCGGTGTCGACCATCATCATCTTCCCGCTGGTGATCTATGGGATGAAAGTCCTTTCGACGTTGCAGGTTTGGACGACACCCCTGTGGCTGGTGCTGATGGTCGCGCCGTTCGCCTACCTGGTGATCAGCCATCCCGAGTCGGTGAGCGAGTTCTTCGCCTACCAGGGCGAGGAGGGTTACAGTGGCTTCGATCTGGGTGCCACCCTGCTCGCGGCGGGAGTGTGCCTGTCGCTGATCGCACAGATCGCCGAGCAGATCGACTATCTGCGGTTCATGCCGCCGCGGACGCCCGAGAACGCCCGCAGTTGGTGGACGTGGATGATCCTGGCCGGCCCGGGCTGGGTGATCTTCGGGGCGATCAAGCAGGTTGTCGGGTTGTTCCTGGCGGTGTACCTCATTGCGAATGTGGCCGACGGCGCCGGCATCGCCAACCAACCTGTGCACCAGTTCCTGGAGATCTACGAGAACTTCCTGCCGGGCTGGCTGGCGATGACGCTGGCAGTGGTGCTGGTGGTGATCAGCCAGATCAAGATCAACGTCACCAACGCCTACTCCGGCTCGCTGGCGTGGACCAATTCCTTCACCCGCGTCACCAAGCACTACCCCGGGCGGCTGGTGTTCCTCGGCGTGAACCTTCTGATTGCGCTGATTCTGATGGAAGCCAACATGTTCGACTTCCTCAACACCATCCTCGGGTTCTACGCCAACTGCGGTATGGCGTGGGTTGTTGTGGTGGCGTCGGACATCGTCTTCAACAAGTACCTGCTCAAGATTTCGCCCAAGCAACCAGAATTCCGGCGCGGCATGCTGTACGCCGTCAATCCGGTGGGCTTCGGGTCGATGCTCATTGCGGCCGGGGTGTCGATTCTGGCGTTCTTCGGCGGTCTCGGCGAGGCCATCCGTCCGTACTCCCCTTTGGTGGCGATCGGATTGGGCCTGGTGCTACCGCCCATCTTCGCCCTCGCCACCAAAGGCAAGTACTACTTGCGCCGCACCGACGACGGCATCGACGTGCCGATGTACGACGAGCACGGCAACCCCGGCGCCGACCATCTCACCTGCCATGTCTGCCACCACGATTACGAGCGCCCCGACATGATGAAGTGCGAAACACACGCCGCCTTCGTGTGCTCGCTGTGCCTGAGCACCGACAAGGTCGCCGATCACGTTCTGCCGGCGCAGATATGAGGACGGGCCCCCACCCACTCAGAAGGGTGGTTGGTCGTCGTCGGATTTCTCCGGTAAGGGAGGTGGGCGCCAGTCGGCGCTGATGGTGTCGTCTTCGTCAGGATCGTTGACCCAGGTGCACCAGGGACTGGTCGACGGTGCGCCTTTGAACCAGAAGAGTTTGAACCGAACGTCGTTGCGCCACTGACGGTCAGCGATCTCTTTGGCACGGGCCTGATTGACCCGCCGGGTCTCGGCATTCGCCGCGCGTTTGGCCGCCGCCCCGGCCCGCGCCGCCGCCGTACGTCTGGCTTTGTCCCGGCGGGGATCCCGCGGCCGGGGCCACGGCTTCGGCGCACCCGCCGCAGCGATGTCCTCGAACAACTCCGCCCCATCCGGAGTCGACCGATAACTGCGCCCCGTCGGCGACGTCCACTCAATCGTCCCGTCCGCCAATTGCGTGGTGGTCCAACCACAGTCACCGGTCAGGAACGTCTTCATGCGGTGATGCAGCCGGCATTTCGGATCGAGGTTCGCGCTCATCGTCCACCCACCCCGCAACGGATGGTCGTGATCGAAGGCGATGCTGTGATCCAGATCCGCGGTCCAGGCGGGCCGATTGCAGAACGGAAAGGAACACGTCAAGGACCGGCAGCGTACCCACCGATTCGTGGCAGCCGAGGGACGGTGCCGCAGCAGCACCGAGGTGCCGTCACCGGTCACGGTCGGGGTGGGGAGGTTGGTGTCGGGGTCGGCGACCTCGCGCAGCACCGTGGCGGGCTGAGCGGCCAGCTCACGGACCTGGTCGGCGTCGATGACCCCGTAGCCCTGCAGGAAGCCGGGCTCGTCACCGTCGCCGGTCACGGTGGCCGCCGGGGCGATCACATTGATCACGAACCGCGCCCCCGCCGCCGCAGCAGCGGCAGCGTGGGGTTTCGGGGCCGCGCAGTCGTCGCGCCCACACGCACACGCCAACACGAAGCTGCCCGCACCGATCGCGTCGAGGGCATCAACACGACGCTGCACCGGAGTGCGCGGGTCCGCCGCGCACACCAGGGCGGCCATGTGATCGAGGCGGGCCTCGACGCGGGCCACCACCGGCGCCGAGGCATAGACCCGGATTTCCCCCATCCCGTTGGGCAGGGATTTCACACTGACCCGGCGGTCGGTGTCGGCGCTCACCCGGCGTTCCTTGGCGCCGTCGGGGTCGACGTGCAGGATGGCGCGGTCGATGGCGCCCAGCAGCCGGGTGCGTGACCAGCACTGCCAGGTGGCGATCTTCGCGGCGAGGTTGCGATCCAGATCCTTGATCGCCGCAGCGGTGACGTTGGCGGTGCGATTCAAGATGACTGTCGTCGATTCCCAGTCCAGCCGCCCCGAGGCCAGCAGGCCATAGGTCTGCGGCATCCGTTCGTCGAGGGCTTCGGCGTACCCGACGAGCCGGGTGGCCACCGCGGGCGGGACTCCCAACACCGGACCCACCTCAGCGGCGGTGCGCACGCAGCCGGTGACCAATGCATACCCCGGGTCGCCGTCGGGGTCGTCGAGTGCCTGCTGCAGGGCTTCGGCGGTGCGCTGCGCCAACAACGGGGCGATCGCGGCCATCCGATGCGCCCACACCGCCGACTCATCGAGGCGGGAGCACTCCACCTCATTGAGTAACGCAGACGCATCGAATGTCTCGAACATGTGTTCGATTATGCCATCGGGGGCCGACAAATCTAGCCGCCGAGCGTGATCTGTGGATGAATGCGAATCCGTGCACAGGCAAGCTGGAGTAGTGACCTCCGACGAAAACGTCCTCATCGTCCATTGGCACGACCTGGGCCGCTACCTAGGCGTCTATGGCCATGCCGACGTCGTCAGTCCCCGGTTGGACCAGCTGGCCGACGAGAGCATCGTGTTCACCCGCGCGCACGCCACCGCCCCACTGTGCTCACCGTCGCGCGGCTCGATCTTCACCGGCCGCTATCCGCAGACCAACGGGCTGGTCGGACTTGCCCATCACGGCTGGGAGTACCGGTCAGGCGTGCGCACACTGCCACAACTGCTCGGCGATGCGGGCTGGCACACCGCCCTCTTCGGCATGCAACACGAAACCAGCTTTCCGTCGCGACTGGGCTTCGACGAGTTCGACGTCTCCAACTCCTATTGCGAGTACGTGGTGGAGCGGACCGCCGAGTGGCTGCGCAACCCGCCCCCACAGAAGTTCCTGCTCACCGCCGGCTTCTTCGAGACGCATCGGCCGTATCCCCACGAGCGCTACCAACCCGCCGAGCCCACCGGCGTCGAGCTGCCCGATTACCTGCCGGACACCCCGGAGATCCGTCAGGACCTGGCCGATTTCTACGGATCGATCACCGTGGCCGACGCCGCCGTAGGCGAGCTGCTCGAAGTCCTGGACGACACCGGCCTGGCCGACTCCACGTGGGTGGTGTTCCTCACCGACCACGGACCAGCGCTGCCGCGGGCGAAGTCGACGCTGTATGACGCAGGGACGGGCATCGCGACGATCATCCGGCCACCGCGCAGCCGGCGGCAGGCCGGCCGCGTCTACGACGACCTGTTCAGCGGCGTGGACCTGGTGCCCACGTTGTTGGAATTGCTCGGCGTGCCCGTTCCGGACGATATCGACGGTTTGTCACACGCCGAGAAAATTGCGAATGCGGCCGAGGACGACACCGAAGTCCGCCCCGCAGTTTTCACCACCAAGACTTATCACGATTCGTTCGATCCAATTCGCGCCATCCGCACAAAGCAATACAGCTATATCGAGAATTACGCGCAGCGGCCGCTACTCGATCTACCGTGGGATATCGAGGAAAGTGCGCCGGGACAGTTGGTCGGCCCGCAGGCGTCTGCGCCCCGCCCCGAACGCGAACTGTATGACCTCATCGCCGACCCGACGGAAACGCGGAATCTGCTGATGGGTGAGGTCAGCGACAAGAACGAGGCGATCGCCCGTGAGTTGTCGATGCAGCTGAACGACTGGCGGGTCAAAACCAACGACGTCATTCCCTCGGAGTTTGCCGGCACCCGGATCGCCGAGCGCTACACCCAGACCTACGCGCACATCAAAGGCCTACGATTGCCCAGCAGATCGGCCATCGCGTCCGAGCGCGGCATCGACACCGAGACAAAACAATAGTTTTGTTCACGCTGACGGAAATTGGCTATATGCACTCGAATTGAATTGCGGTTAGGCTCTCGCGCATGGCATCCAGCCCGACCGCCTATTTGGTACTCGCGTCCCAACGCAGTGGTAGCACACTGCTCGTCGAGTCCCTGCGCGCCACGGGCGTCGCGGGCGAACCGCAGGAGTTCTTCCAGTACCTGCCGGAGACCAGCGCCGCCCCGCAGCCCCGTGAATGGTTCGCTGACGTCGATGACGAGTCGATCCTGCGCCTGCTGGACCCCCTGATCGAAGGCAAGCCCGACATCGCGCCCGCAGAGATCTGGCGGGATTACATCCGCACCGTCGGCCGGACGCCGAACGGCGTCTGGGGCGGCAAGCTGATGTGGAATCAGACGCCGCTGCTACTCCAGCGCGCCAAAGACCTGCCTGACCGCTCCGGTGATGGCCTCCTGGCCGCCATCCGCGACGTCATCGGCAGCGACCCGGTGCTCATTCATGTACACCGCCCCGACAAGGTGTCCCAGGCGGTGTCGTTCTGGCGGGCGGTGCAGACACGCGTGTGGCGGGGCCGTCCAGATCCCGTTCGCGACGCCCGTGCCGAGTACCACGCGGGGGCCATCGCCTACGTGGTCAGCATGCTCAAGGCTCAGGATCAGGGTTGGCAGGACTGGTTCGCCGAAGAGAACATCCAGCCCATCGATGTTCCCTATCCGGTGTTGTGGCGCAACCTCACTCAGACCGTGGGCACCGTGCTCGAAGCACTGGGCCTGGATCCGGAACTCGCCCCTGCACCGGTCCTGGAGCGCCAAGCCGACCACCGGTCCGACGAATGGGTGGAGCGCTACCGCGCCGACGCCGAGCGAGAGGGTCTTCCCCTATGACCAGCACGATAGACACCACCCACGTCGACGAGCTGCGCCTGTTGGAAGCCGAAGCCGTCCACATCATCCGCGAAGTTGTCGCCGAGCTGCAGCGTCCGGTGCTGCTGTTCTCCGCCGGCAAAGACTCGATAGTGCTACTTCGGTTGGCGGAGAAGGCCTTTCGCCCCGCTCCCCTGCCGTTCCCGGTGTTGCACGTCGACACCGGTCACAACTTCCCCGAGGTCATCGACTTCCGCGATCGCCGCGTGGCCGAGCACGGCCACAAGCTGATCGTCGGCTCGGTGCAGGAAACCATCGACAGCGGCCGAGTCGCCGACCCCGGCCCCGGAGCGTCGCGCAACCGTCAGCAGACCCGCACCCTGTTGGATGCCTTGGAAGCCGGAGGATTCGACGCGGCCTTCGGCGGTGCACGCCGGGACGAGGAACGGGCGCGGGCGAAGGAACGCATCCTGAGCTTCCGCGACGAGTTCGGTCAGTGGGATCCGCGTGCCCAGCGGCCCGAACCGTGGTCGCTGTACAACGGCCGGATCAAGAAGGGCGAGCAGGTCCGGGTGTTCCCGCTGTCGAACTGGACCGAGCTGGACATCTGGCGCTACATCGAACTCGAGAACCTCGAGTTGCCGTCCATCTACTTCGCCCATGAGCGCGAGGTGGTGGCCCGCGACGGCATCCTGCTCGCGGTATCGGAATACGTTCAGCCGCAAGGTGACGAACAGTCCGCGGTGGAGTGGGTGCGATACCGCACTGTCGGCGACCTCACGATCACCGGCGCCGTCCGCTCCCGCGCCACCGACATCACCGGTGTCATCAGTGAGATCTCCGCTGCCACAGTGTCCGAACGCGGCGAGACCCGCGCCGACGACCGCACCTCGGTGGCTGCCATGGAAGACCGTAAACGTGAGGGCTACTTCTGATGACCAGACAACTTCTGCGCATCGCCACGGCCGGCTCGGTCGACGACGGCAAGAGCACCTTGATCGGGCGTCTGATGCACGACACCGACAGTCTGCCGCTGGATCACCTCGAAGCGGTCACCGACGAAGAGGGGATCGCTGACCTGGCGGCGTTGTCGGACGGCCTGCGCGCCGAACGCGAACAGGGCATCACCATCGATGTCGCCTACCGCTTCTTCTCCACCGAGAACCGCAGCTACATCCTGGCCGACACCCCCGGACACGAGCGCTACACCCGCAACATGTTCACCGGTGCCTCCAACGCCCATGTGGCGATCCTGCTGGTGGACGCCCGCGCCGGCGTCTTGCGGCAGACCCGGAGGCACGCGCGCATCGCAAAACTGTTGGGCATCAAACACTTCGTCGCCACGGTCAACAAGATCGACCTGGTGGACTTCGACCAGACCCGGTTCACCGAGGTCGAAAAGGAACTCAAGCAGCTCGCCGACCGCCTGGGTGGCGCGGACCTGGCCGTCATCCCGATCGCGGCCAAGCACGGCGACAACGTGGTGCACCGCTCCGACCGCACCCCGTGGTATGACGGGCCGTCGCTGCTGGAATACCTGGAGACCATCGATCTTGTTGCGCCGCAACCGGAAGCCTCGAAGCTCCGGTTGCCCGTGCAGTGGGTGTCCCGACCCACCTCCGAGCAGCGACGGCGCTACACCGGCCGGCTCTCGGCGGGCACGCTGAGCGTGGGCGACCCGGTGGTGGCCCTACCGTCGGGCACAAAATCCACCGTGACAGCCCTGGACACGCTCGACGACGACCGCAACGTCGGCGTGGCACCGCTGTCGGTATCACTCGAGTTGGCCGACGACATCGACGTCGGGCGTGGCGACGTGCTGGTCAGCGGCGCCGAGGACGCCGTGTTGCCCGTCCTTGCCCGCGAGCTGTACTCGACCGTCTGCTGGTTCACCGACACCCCACTGCGGGCCGGCGACCGGTTGGCGCTCAAGCAGGGTGCGCGGACCGTGCGCGCCACCGTGCAGGAACTGCACACGCGCCTGGACCCGGAAACCCTCGATGATCTCGACGGTCCAGTGGAATTGGGGCTCAACGACATCGGTGCCGTGACGTTGCGCACCAGCTCGATCGTGGTCGCCGACCCCTACGCCGACAACCGCGACAGCGGCGCGTTCATCCTGATCGACGAGACGTCCAACGACACCGTGGGTGCAGGCACCATCACCGAGGCCCGTGAGATCAAGCCAGGTGCCCAGACGCGCAACGACATCCGCTGGCACCCGTCCAGCCTGGACCGCGACTACCGCTGGCAGAAGACGGGACAGCGCGGCGCCACCATCTGGTTCACCGGCCTGCCCGCCTCGGGCAAGTCCACGGTGGCGGTGGCGGTGGAGCGGGCGCTGGTGGAAGCCGGTGACGTGGCCTATCTGCTCGATGGCGACAACCTCCGGCACGGTCTGTCCGATGACCTGGGATTCTCGGCCGGCGACCGCGCCGAGAACATCCGCCGTGTCGGGCACCTCACGCGGCTGCTGGCCGACGCGGGGGTGGTGGCGCTGGCATCGCTGGTATCACCACTGAAGTCCGATCGCGAGATCGCCCGAACTCTGAACGAGGCCGCCAAACTGCCGTTCATCGAGGTCTACATCTCGACCTCGGTGGCCGAGTGCGAAAAGCGGGACCCCAAAGGGCTTTACGCGCGGGCGCGGGCGGGCGAGCTCAAGGGGCTCACCGGGGTCGATGCGCCGTACGAGCCACCGGAGAACCCTGACCTGGTACTCGACACCACGGGTGCCGATATCGACGCCCTGGTGGCACAGGTGCTCGAGGCGTTGCACAAAGCGCGGGACTGACGGCGGGAATTTGAACACCTATCCATAGTCTGAGGCCGGCGCGAGTCCGTACCTTCGCCAGGTGGCCGAGTTCCGTACCTCCCTGGACCAGACCGTGCGCATCGATGCGGACCGACTGTGGGATCGCTTGGCCGCGGTCTCCCAATTCGGCGCCACAGCGGCGAACGGCCTGGACCGACTTGCCTTGAGCGACGCGGACCGGGACGCCAGGGATTGGTTGCTCGCACAGGCCAAAACAGCCGGTTACCACAGCGGCGTGGACGCGATCGGCAACATCTTCATCACCCGTCCGGGCACCAACCCGCAACTGGCACCCGTGCTGATGGGTTCGCATCTGGACAGCCAGCCGAAAGGCGGCCGCTTCGACGGAACATACGGAGTACTCGCAGGAATGGAAGTTCTCGCCGCCCTTGATGATGCGGGCGTTCAGACACTGCGTCCGGTGGTCGTGGCCAATTGGACCAACGAGGAAGGTTCCAGATTCAGCCCGAGCATGCTGGGATCAGCCGTATATGCCGGCAACTACCCTCTCGCCGACGCGCTGCAGCGTCCGGACCATCAGGGGGTGGCCCTGGGCGACGCCCTGCACGCCGTCGGTTACGACGGTGACAACGCCGCGGGGCCGGCGCGCCCCTATCGGTCCTTCGAACTGCACATCGAGCAAGGACCCGTCCTCGAGCAGGCCGGCATCGATATCGGCGTGGTCACCGGTGTCTACGGAATCCGTTGGTACGACGTGTTTCTCGAAGGCGCATCGGGCCACAGCGGCACAACCCCGATGGACCACCGCAAGGATGCCCTGGTGGCGGCCGCGGAGTTGATCGCCGCCGTCCGCGCGGCAGCCGTCCGGGAGGTGCCCGAGGTGCGAGCCACCGCCGGTCGCATCGACATCGCGCCGAACTCCCGCAACGTCATTCCCGGCAGTGCGGGGATACAGCTCGACATCCGGCACGACGACACCGACGTTCTGGACCGTATCGAAGCCGAACTGCATTCTCAGGTGGAACGCATCAGCCGCGCGCACGGCCTGACATGGCGGATCGAGCGTCCCCTGCAGGTGGCTCCCACCCGGTTCGATCCCGCCACTGTGGACGCGGTCCGCGCAGCGGCACAAGCATCCGGGCTCAGTTGGACCGATATGGTCTCCGGCGCCGGACACGACTCGGTGCATGTGTCGTCGGTGGCCCCGACGGCGATGATCTTCGTGCCGTGTAAGGACGGGATCAGCCACAACGAAGCCGAGGACATCACCAAACGGTGGGCCGCCGACGGCGCAACGGTGTTGTTGGCCACGGTGCTGGCCGCCGCGCAGGAAGGCGAAGCCACATGAGTGCTCCTGCCCTGGAAGTCCGCGGGCTGTCCAAGAGTTTCGGCGCGCACACGGTGTTCGACGACGTGAGCTTCGATACCGCCGTGGGTGATGTCACCGCGATCATCGGCCCCAGCGGCTCGGGAAAATCGACTCTGCTGCGGTGCCTCAACCGACTGGACACCCCGGATGCAGGCAGTGTCGCCATCGGCGGCAAGTACTACCCCGCTGACACCGCGCTGACCCGCTCGCAACGCGCCGAACTCAATCGAGCGGTGGGCATGGTGTTCCAGAGCTTCAACCTCTTCCCGCATCTGACCGCTCTGCAGAATGTGACGCTCGCCCAGCGTCGCGTCCTGGGTCGCTCGGCGGAGAGCGCACAGGAGTATGCGCTGCGGCTGCTGGACAGCGTCGGTCTGGCCGCCAAGGCCACGTCGCGTCCGTCGACTCTTTCCGGTGGCCAGCAGCAACGAGTGGCGATCGCCCGGGCCCTGGCCCTGGATCCGGATGTGCTGCTGTTCGACGAGCCGACCTCGGCGCTGGACCCCGAACTCGCGCAGGAAGTCCTCGCGGTGATGCGCGATCTCGCCGACCAAGGCCGCACGATGGTGGTGGTGACGCACGAGATGCGCTTCGCGCGTGGTGTCGCAGACCAGGTGGGGGTGATGGCCGACGGATCGTTGATCGAAAAGGGCAGCGCAGAACAGATTTTCGAAGATCCCCGTCACGAACGCACCCGGCGTTTTCTCCACGCGGTGCTGGGTCGTTGACCGGTGGACACCTTCGCCGAGACCATGTCGATCATCGCCAAGGGCGTCCCATTGACGGTCGGTATCACCGGCGCGGCCCTGGTGCTCGGAGGCGTGCTGGCGGTCCCGTTGGCCGCCGGACTGGAGAGCCGCAGGTGGTGGTGGCGCCGTCCCACCAGGTTCGCCGTCGACGTGATCCGTGCCGTCCCCATCCTGGTGTGGTTGTTCATCGTGTACTTCGGCGTGCAGATCAACGGCGCCGCCGTCGATGAACTCACCGCCTCCGTGGTGACCCTTGCCGGTGTCACCGCCGCCTACCTGGCCGAGGTCTACCGCGCCGCGGTGGCCGCCGTACCGCAGGGGCAGTGGGACGCCGCACGTGCGGTGGGTATGCACCGCACGGCCGCGGTGTGGTGGATCATTGCCCCGCAGGCTGTTTCGATCGCCATACCCTCATGCACCACGTTCGCGCTCACCCTGCTGAAGGACTCGTCGATTCCGAGCGTGATCGGCGTGACCGAGGTGACCTTCCGCACCGTCGCGCAGGTTCGCGAACACGGCGACGGCCTGGCCCCCTTCCTGGCGGCGCTGATCATCTACATCGGGTTGAGTGTGCCGGTGGCGATCGTTTCCCGCGGGGTCGACCACACGTTGCGCAAGCGGGTCGGCCGATGACCGAAACACTCTGGGAGAACCTGCCTGATCTGCTTGCCGGGCTCGTCGTCACCCTGCAGCTCACGGTGGTCAGCATCGGAGCCGGGATACCGGCCGGGCTGCTGCTGGCACTGCTCGCCGTATCCCGGAGGCGCTGGATCTCCTGGCCCATCATCACCGCTGTCGAGATCCTGCGCGGGGCACCGGTGATCGTGCTGCTGCAACTCGTCTATTACGGATTACCCGCCCAGGGCGTCACGATCGCGGCCATGCCGTCGGTGTGGATCGCGATCGGGCTCAGCACGGCGGCCTACAGCAGCGAGATCATCCGCGCGGGACTGCAATCGGTGGATCCCGGCAAGGTCGAGGCAGCGCACGCACTGGCCCTCGGCCGGCGTGACACCCTGCGACACATCGTGCTGCCGCAGGCGATGCGGGTGTCGGTACCGCCGCTGCTGGGACTGTCCATCCAGATGTTCCAGGCGACATCGCTGGCGTACGCGGTGTCGGTCCCCGAACTGATCAGCCGGGCCTACACCCACGGCTCGATGACGTTCCTCTACCTGGAGTACCTCAGTATGGCCGGCGTCCTCTACGCCGTCATCGCGCTGCCGGCGATCCGGATGGTGGCCCGGCTGGAGAGGCGGATGGGCCTGTCCCCCCTGAAATCGTTCGACAAGAAAGGCCCGGTCAATGCCTGACCCGAAACAATTCCACCTCGGGTGGTTTCTCAACTTCACCATCGACGGCTGGGCCGAACAGTGGTCGGACGGCGCCAAGGATTTCTCCGGCGCGGTATTCGTCGACGTGGCAAGGCAATTGGATCGCGCCGGGTTCGATTTCGTGCTGCTCGAAGACAAGTTGATGGTGCCGGACACCTACGGCGGTACGTTCGAAGCCGAACTACGGCACGCGGTACACGCCCCGAAACTCGACCCTGCACCGCTGGTGCCGCTGCTGGCGCAGGCCACCGAGCACCTCGGATTCATCGTGACCTTGTCGACGTCGTTCTACCCGCCGTACCTGCTGGCCCGGCTGATGTCGACCCTCGATCACCTCACCGGCGGACGGGCCGGCTGGAACATCGTCACCTCCGGTGAGGACCGGGCTGCCCAGAATTTCGGCCTCGACGCCATACCCGATCATGACCTGCGCTACGAAAAGGCCGACGAGTACGTCGATCTGGTACGTCGCCTGTGGGGATCGTGGGAACCCGATGCCGTCGTCCGCGACGAGACCACCCGCACCTACGTCGACCACACCAAGGTTCATGACATCAACTTCGAGGGCCGGTTCTACCGCAGCCGCGGACCGCTGAACACCGTTCCGTCACCCCAGCACTACCCGGTTCTCGCCCAGGCCGGTGGGTCACCGGCAGGTCGCGCGCTGGCGGCCAAGTACGCCGACACCATCGTCTCGCCGGCGTCGACGCCGGAAGCCATGCGCGCCTACCGCGAGGACATCAGGGCGCGGGCCGCGCAGAGCGGGCGCGATCCCGACGAGATCAAGGTGCTCTACCTGATCACCCCGATCCTCGGTGACACCGACGAGCATGCCCGCGAACGCGCCCAACGCCGCGTCGACGACCCCACCTTCATCGAACGCAGCCTGGTGGCGATCTCCGATGTCACCGATATCGATTTCGCCCAGTTCGATCTCGACAAACCGCTGCCGGAGGATCTCGAATCCCACGGCGAGCAGGGCACCTACCGGGCCATGGTCGAGGGCAGCCGCAATTCGACACTGCGCGAGGTGATCATCAGTGAGAACGGCCGCCGCAAGGGCGATATCGTCGGCTCACCGGTGACGGTCGCCGACCGGCTGCAGGCGATCCACGAGTTCGTCGGCGGCGACGGTTTCCTGATCCAGTCACCGAGTCTGCGGATCAACCGCAAGCACGTGATCGAGGTCACCGACGGCTTGGTGCCGGAACTGCAACGCCGCGGCCTGGTTCGGAAACAGTACGAGCACCGGCTCTTACGGGACAATCTGCGTCAGTTCTGACCAACAGCACACCGGTGCCATTGAATTCCCGCTGCTTCTAACCCGTGGCTTTCAGCCCGCCGTGAGCAGACTGGGTATCCATGACGTCTGCGACACTGAGCCGCGCTGTTTCTGATCTCTCCGCGGTGTGCCGGCGGCCCGTCGCCCTCAACGACCGGAACATGGTTCCGGTGGCCTCCACTCCCCACGAGGGCCCGATCGACGCCAGCCGGATGGAGCTGTTGTACGGCAGGCCAGCGCCGGTCCCGGTGCGGGATCGGTTGTTCGCCGAGGAGCTTGCCTCCGACCGCGGACCCAGGCACATCGCGGCGTTTCACGGACTGGATCTGGGCCGCGCATACGTGCCGGTGCACGCACCCGGCGGCGATGTCATCGGGCACGTGTGGATCATCGACCCCGACCGCACCATTTCCGCCGACGGTCTGGAAGACCTCAGCCGCACCGCCACGGAGCTGCTCACCCGCCCGCTCAGCGCCATCGCCCCGTCGAACACCACCGATGAGGTGGCAGCCGTCGCCGCGCACTCCGAAGCCCACCGCGCTGTGGTGGTGGCGCGTTCCACTCCCCCCGTGTTCGACCCCACCGGCCAGGCCAACGTCAGCCTGCACGGCGTGTTGACCGGTGCCGATCTGCCTCACCGATTCGGTATCGATGCCGCGGCCGCACCGGCAGCCGATATCGACGGCGATGTCCTGGGTGTCGTCGTCCTCGGCGGGTCCCCCGCGGCGTTGACCCGCGATCGCACCGAGGAAGCCATGCGCGTGCTCCGGCAGCAATGGGAGCAGCAGTCGCAGTCCGCGCCGGGCAGCGTCCTGCGTATGGCGGTTTCGCCGAGTCGAGTCTCCACACAGTCCCTGGGTGTGGCCGCCTCCGCGCTCAAAGACCTGCTGCGGCACGGGAACAACGAACCCGGTCTGGTGTTCGCCGAGGATCACGACTCATTCGATTTTCTCGAGGAGCTGCGGGGCGCGTTCGGCGACACGACACCGTTGCAGCCCCTGAGCTCGGTCGAACCCCTGTTGAAGACATCACGCACTCGCGAGGTGGCCCGCACGGTCAAGGCCTACCTGGACAGCAATGACGACGCACAGCACACCGCGCAGAAGCTGTTCATCCACCGCGGCACGCTGTACTACCGGATCAACCAGGCGCAGCGGCTGACCGGGCTGTCGATGACGGGTGCTGGCCGGCTCCGGATGCACCTGGGTCTGGTGCTCGCCGAGCTGTCGGGCCGGATCTGACGTCGTCGAGGCTCACCAGAATCTGCTCCAGCAACGCGCTGTTGCTGCTGACCACCGGCACCCCGGCGGCCTCCTCGATCATCGAGAGGTGCTGCAGCGTACGAAGATTGGTGCAACTGAGCAGCGCCGCATCGGCCCCGTCCGAGCGTGTACCGATGAGGTCGACCAGCGTGTTGGCGTCCAGGCGTGCGGTGTCCTCGTCGTCGACGATCGACAGGGCGGCGCTGTCCACCACCGTGAATCCTTGCGAGCCGAGGTAGGCGACCTCGGCATCCACGATCTCGGGCAGATACGGTGCCCCGAGCCGGATGCGCTGGGCACCCCGGCGGTTCAGTGCGGCCACCACGGAGCGCGCCGCCGTGATGACCGGCGCACCGGTGATCCGCTCGAGACGGGCCACGAGGTCGGCTTCGTGCTCGGCGCCGAACACGAATGTTCCGCTGGTGCAGGCGAAGACGACGAGGTCCGGCTGCAGCCGCGCCAGCATGTGCGCCTGCGCGAGCGCGTCGGCTTCCATCTTGCGGAGATCGTCGACGGTGACCGAGTCCAGCACCATACGTGCGACGTGCACGCTGGCGCGGCCGGCCAGACGCGGCGGGAGTTCCAGCTCCACCGCGGTATCCGTCGCGGGCAGGAGGACGCCCACCCGCAACGGAGTTGCGGCCTCGGTCATGCGAACCGGGGATCGCCGGTGTCCGCGGCTGCCGGATCCAGACCGGCCTCTTCGAGGAACTTTGCGATGGAGCCGTCCTCGTGCAGTTGCTTGATCTCGGCGTTGAGTCCGTCTCTGAGTTCCGGCTTGTCCTTGGCCAGCACGAACGCCGTCTGGCCCGGCGCCGTGGTGGACTCCACGCGGTCGTCCGCGGGCAGCCGGGTGACGGTGAAGCCGTCGTCTTTGTAGAGATACAGCGCGGTGCCCTGGCTGTCGACGGCCGCATCGAGGCGGCCCGCGATCAGATCCTGCTTCAGTTCCGCCGACGAGGGATACAGCACCAGCTGATCGCCGTAGATCGCTTCGAGGTCGGGGTTCCAGTTGTAACCCTGCACGGTGCCGACCCGCTTGCCGGTGAGGCTGTCGATGCTGGTGATCTCCTCGCGGGCGATGAACGCGCCCGGCTCGATGTAGAGCGGGTCGGAGAAGTCGACACTCTTGTTGCGCTCCTCGGTGCGGAATATCGACCCGATCGCCACATCGATCCGGCCTTGCTGGACGGCGGGAATGAGCGCCGCGAAATCGTAAGGCTTGGCCACCACGTCGAGCCCGTAATGCTCGGCGATGGCGTTCACGATCTCCCCGTCCGGTCCGGTGATGGTCTCACCCTCCAGACCCACGAACGGCGGGAAAGTCGGCACCCCGACGGTCAGAGCACCGGCCGCCACCGTGGGGAACGGCGCCGACCCGGAATCCGGGCTCTCCTGCTGATCACTGGAGCAGGCAGTGAGCGGCGCGATCAACACAGTGGCGGCAGCGAGGGCGGACAACAGCCGCCGGTTCTGGACGAAACTCATGGTCGATCCTTTGACGTCGATCGTGCGCCACGGTTGTGGCGCGTACACGCTCACACGCCGGCAACGGACGGCGACATAGACAGTTGTTCAAAGCACCGAAGTCCCGGCTAGTCCTTACGCGCCACCACGAAGACCCGCCGGAACGGATAGAACGTGCGGCCGTCGGGGCGGGCCGGGTAGGCCTGCGCCAGGATCGGGGCCAGCTCGTCACGGTACTGCTGCCACGCTTCCTCGGACAGCCTGCTCTTGACCGCGGTCAGCGAGGACCCGGTGATCCAGTCGAGCACCGGTGTCTCACCGGCCAGTTCATGGACGTAGGTGGTCTCCCAGGCGTCAACGGTGCACCCGGCCTCGGTCAGCAACCCCGCGTACTCACTGGGCGTCCGTACCACCGGGCTGTCCTGAAACGGCATGTCGCGCAACGCCTCCGCATACGGCGGTCGTTGCGCCACCTCCAGCAGCGCCCGGTGCGAAGGCGCTTCCCAGTTGCCCGGCACCTGGAACGCCAGCCACGATCCCGGTGTGAGCTCACGAGCCCAGCGCTTGACCAGCTCGACGTGGTCGGGAATCCAGTGCAAGGTGGCGTTGGAGACCACCACGTCGGTATCGGCCGCCGGTGACCAGGCGCTGACGTCGCCCACCGAAGCGTCGATGCCGCGTTCACGGGCCGCGGCCACCATCTCCGGGGAACTGTCGACGGCCTCGATCACCGCGCCGGGCCATCGCTGTCCCAGCGTCTGGGTGAGATTGCCCGGCCCGCAGCCGAGGTCCACCACCCGGCGCGGCTCCGAGCTGTCGATCCGCGATGTCAGGTCGTAGAAGGGGCGACCGCGGTGGTCGGCGAAGGCCAGGTACACGTCGGGGTTCCACACCCTGACATCATCTATGAACGATGCAAGACACCGACGACGTACGCCGCATCTGGGAATCGCTGGGCCTGCCCGGCATCATCGACGTGCACACCCATTTCATGCCGAAATCGGTGATGGACAAGGTGTGGCAGTACTTCGACGCCCAGGGCCCGCTGATCGGCCGGGATTGGCCCATCACCTACCGCGCCGACGAAACCCAACGGGTGCGCACGCTACGCGAATTCGGGGTGTGGGCGTTCACGTCGCTGGTGTATCCGCACAAGCCGAACATGGCGGCCTGGCTCAACCAGTGGGCCGCACAGTTCGCCGCCGCGACACCGGACTGCCTGGCCACCGCGACGTTCTACCCCGAACCGGACGCCGCCGAGTACGTCAGCGCCGCCATCGCGGGTGGCACCCGGGTGTTCAAAGCGCATATCCAGGTGGGCGACTACGAGCCCAACGATCCCCTGCTCGGCAAGGTGTGGGGCGCCATCGAGGACGCCCAGGTCCCGGTGGTGATCCACTGCGGTTCGGGCCCGGTGCCCGGCACCCACACCGGTGCGGAGCCCATCAGGCGGCTGCTGCGCAGGTTCCCGCGGTTACCGCTGATCGTCGCGCATCTGGGCATGCCGGAGTACGGCGAGTTCCTGGACTTGTGCCTGACCCACGACCAGGTGCGCCTCGACACCACCATGGCGTTCACCGCCTTCTCCGAAGAGAGCATGCCGTTCCCCGCCGAACTGCGGCCGCAACTGTGGGCCGCCAGTGAGCGGATCCTGTTCGGCAGCGACTTCCCCAACATCCCGTACAGCTACGGCGACGCCCTTCGGTCGATCACCGAACTGGACGGCGCCGACGACACGTGGATACGCAACGTGTTGTTCGACAATGCGGCGCGGTTGTTCGGTCTGGAATGACAACACCCGTTATCATCGCCGGTGGTGACTGACCCAATAGATCCGCCCGTCCTGGACATCCCCGGCGCCGACGCCGGCCGACGGGGTCTACCGGACCGCTCGGAACTGACGTCCACACAACGCGCGATCGTCGATGCGTCCGTGGTCGCCGACCTGGGCCTGCGCACGGCGGTCGCGTCGATGATCGGGGCGGCCATGCTGCCCAGGGTGCTGACGGAGGTGGTGCGCCCGGCGCGGGCCACCCGAGACCGCGACGCGATGGCGTTCTACGCCGAACTCGCGGGCCGACAAGACGTCAAGGCATCCTTCCCCGCACCCACGTCACCGCCCAGTGTCACATCGCGCCCGGCCAACGCCGTGGCTCGGTGGGTGGCACACGGCAACGTCGAGAATCTCGAATTCGACAGTTCGTTCCGCGCCATCAACCCCGATATGCGGGACGTGTGGAAAGGGTTGTCGCGCAACAACGTGGTACGCGCCCAGCACTGGCGTCACGGCGACGGTCCCCGCCCGACACTGTGTGTGATCCACGGTTTCATGGGGTCGGCATACCTGGCCAACGGACTGTTCTTCTCGCTGCCGTGGTTCTACCGGTCGGGATACGACGTACTGCTGTACCTGATGCCGTTCCACGGTCGACGCGCCGAGAAGGGGTCACCTTTCAGCGGTTACGGCATCTTCGCCAACGGCATGGCGGGATTCGCCGAGACCATGGCGCAGGCCATCCACGACTTCCGTTCCGTCATCGACCATCTCGAGGCCACCGGAGTCGACAGAGTGGCCGTGACCGGGCTGTCGCTGGGCGGCTACACCTCGGCGCTGGCGGCATGTGTGGACAACCGCATCCGGGCCGTTGTCCCCAATGTGCCGGTGGTGACACCGGACGCCGCGTTCGACGACTGGTGGCCGGCCAGCACACTGGTGACCCTCGGCCGGTGCGCCGGTGGAGTGTCGAGGGAAGCGTCCGTGGCGGCGTCGGCCTACCATTCGCCGCTGAACTACCGGCCGCTGGTGCCGGTGGACCGGCGGCTCATCATCACCGGGCTCGGCGACCGGTTGGCCCCGCCCGACCAGGCCGAGAGGCTCTGGGAGCACTGGGATCGCTGTGCGCTGCACTGGTTTCCGGGCAACCATCTGATCCACGTCAGCCAGAAGGACTACCTGCGCCGGATGACGAAGTTCCTGCATCCGATCATGTTCTAGACGCTCAGTAGCTCAGTGGATTCCGGGTGCAGCGCAGCGAGGGTGTGCCGTTGCCGTCCGCGCAGCTGCTGCACCGCACCGACCGGCGCGCCGGCGGGTGCTTCCGCGGTGCGCACCGCACAGACCGCGGTGATCTCCGGGCGGGCCGGCGCCCCGGTCAGCTCCAGCACGGTCCACACCTCGGGTGCGTCGGTGGCCCGCAGTTCGGCGAGCGTCTCACTCAGCCGATCGTCGGCCGGCACCGAATAGCACGTGAGATAACCCTGGCCACCGTCCTGCACGGTCTTCCACCGTTCCTTGGACGCGGACCCCAGCAGGTCGGGTACGTCGACGTCGACGGTGCTCACCGAGTAGCCCAGCTCACGGAGGTGATCGGCGAGGCGGCGCAGAGTCACCTCGGCGGTCTCGCGCAGCGGGATGTCATCCGAACGCGCCTGCAAGGCAGCGAGGTTGGCGGCGGCGGAGAACGTGAGCCCCACCCACGTGGTGCGGCCTTCCGGCGTATCCCGGTGGGTCACCCGAACGGCCTCACACCGGACGCCGTACCGATCGAGATAGCTGCTCAGCGTCGGCAGCGGCAGCTCGTGCTCATCTCCGGTGAGCACCCGCAACACCACGGTGGTGCGGGCGTCGGTCTCGCTGTGCTGCACCAGGTGCCGGGGTTCGTCATGCCCGCGCAGCAGCGCCAGGCGGCGACGCAGCACCGTCGTCAGGAAGGTCCCCCGCCACCACGCGAACACCACGACCACCACCGCCACCGCGATACCGAGTAGCCACCAGTCCAGCGTGGTCTGCCACGGGTAGGCCATCGCCGCCGGGATCAGGACCAACAGCGCCAACATGATTCGGCCCGTCATCGGACGGTTTCCTTTCTTCGGTGCACGGCCAGTGCGGTCGCAGCCACCACGAGCACCAGTGCCGCGGTGCCGCCCAGGGCGATGTTGCGGGGCCGCTGATCCACCGGTTCGGGAACGACAGGTGCGGCGATCTGGGTGACGCCCTCGTCGCCTTCGGGTGCGGGCAGCTGCCATGTCAGTGCCGCCACCGGATCCACGGTTCCCGCCCCAACGAGGTTCGACGGGGTTTGCGCACCGTTGCTGGCGGTGCCGGTGAGCCGTTCGACCACGTCCCGGGCCGGCATCTCCGGGAACCGGCTGCGCACCAACGCCGCCACCCCGGATACATACGCCGACGCATAACTGGAACCGTTGATCGGGGCCAGCCCGCCACGGTTGTCCGGGAGACCGTCCGCCAGTCCCCCGACCGGTGAGTTGCTGACCGAGACGATGCCCTGTCCCGGAGCGGCGATGCCCACCCACGGCCCCGCCATCGTGAACGGCGACGGTTGTCCTTCCGGAGTCAGTGAGCCGACCGACAGCACGTAGGGCTGCCACGACGACGGCACCGACACCGACGTGACGCCGGCCCAGTCACCCGGGTTCGACTGGCACGCGAGTCCGCCGCCGGTTCCCTGGGGGCCGGAATCGCCCGCGGCGGCGACGATCACGACGTCACGCTCGATCGCCGCGTACCGCAATGCCGCGCCCAGCGGGTTCTGGTCGATCGTGCTGTCGGGCCCCACGCAGGTGATCGTCGAGATGTTGATGACGCGGGCGCCTTCGTCGGCGGCGCGCACGACGGCGCGAGCCAGCGAGTCGATGGCGATACCCGCCCGCTGCGCGTCTTGATCCTCGTCCGGGCTGGCGGGCGCATACATCGCCGAGGTCTGCCGGATGGACAGCACCCGTGCGGCGGGCGCCACTCCGGAGAATCCGTCCGCACCGGGCTGCCCGGCGATGATGCCGGCGACCAGGGTGCCGTGGCCGTCGCAGTCGGTGAGGCCGTCGGTGCCGGCGACGTAATCACCACCGCCGTCGACGTTCGGCAACCGCGGGCCGGGCTGGACGCCGGTGTCGATGACCGCCACCGTCTGGCCTTCGCCACGCGAAAAACGCCAGGCACCGGCCAGATTCAGCATGGATTGGGCGGCAGGCACAGCAGCGTCGTCGAACCCCTGGGTGACTCCAGTGGTGACACATTCACCGCGCTGGGACATCGGCGCCTCCGGACCGGTGGTTCCGGGCGGGGGTTCGAAGTTGGGATCGACCTCCGGCGGGCTGATGGCCCACGCCGACGGCGCCGCCGCGAGCAGCACCGCTGCCCCGGCGACCGCACACCGGATTCCGAGGCGGATCATCGATTGAGGATCCAGGTGAAGATGCCGACGAGGTAGGCCATCACCGGGATCAGCGACGCGTCGACACCGGAGGCCAGGAACCCGACCAGGCGTCGCATCGGCAACGAATAACTCTCGGCGGAGGCCAGTTTCGGGTTGGTGGCCACGAAGATCCACACCGCCACCAGGACGAGCAGCACCACCGAGGTCCACAGCGCCGCCCAGTAGCGGTCAGAGGCGATGAAGATCACCAGCAGAGCCACGGCCACCAGATGCGGTTGCGCCAGCAGCCACGCCTTGCAGGCCACCGTGTCCCACACCCGCGCCCGCAGCACCGCCGCGACGCCGGTGGCCACCACGACGTACCAGGCCCACAGGCTGGGTGATTCGGGACGCCCACCGATGGCGACGGCACCGAGCACCGACAGCACGACGGCTCCGGCGATGAAACCGGTCTGGTGCGCTTCGCTGATCCGTACCCGGCGGGGCAGATCACGCAGCACCTGCACCGAGGGAGCCGAGGGCGTGGGATCACCGGGGGCCGGGATGACCGGCAGCGGCAGGCGTGCCCACATCGCCGACAGCTGCGCGGCTTGCACCGTCACCAGCAGCGCCAACACGATCAGGCCGCAGCCCAGGGTGAGCAGCGGCAGCGACGGCCAGAGGGCCGCCGCACCGGCCGCCAGCAGTACACCTGCGCCGACGACACTGGCCGCGGTGAAGAAGGCCCTGGATCGCTCCGAGTTCTCGGCGGCGAGGATCACGCTGATCAACGACCATGCCGTCACCCCCGCCGCGGCGAGCAGCAGCTGTGGGGCACCGAAATCGCCTGGCACCGCGAGCCCGAACGCCGCACCGATGGGTGCCAGCGCGACGATGGACAGCTCCACGGCGGGTGCTTGGGCACGAGCCCGCAGCAGCAGTGCGGCCACCGCCGTGACCGCCGCGAGCACGCTGACGGCGTAGAGGCCGTAGGGCTCACCTGCGGCCAGGGTGTGCGCCACCCCCAGGCCGGTGATCGCCAGGATCACCGCGACCACCGCCGCGCGGGCCGCCAGCTGGATGTGCCGGATCCCCCACGGCTGCAGTCGGGAGGCCGAGAAGATGACGGCGGCGTCGGCGATGTCCTCGACGATGCCCGGGGCGGCCGGGCCCTTCGGAAGCGGTTGCAGCGCAAGCAGGTCCCCGTCGACTACACCCACCGTGTCCAGGGTGGCATCCAGGCTGAACGGTGCCCCGCCGACCGGGGCCAGGCTCAGCCGGCGCAGCGCGGTCTCGGAGGCGTCGCTGGGCAGCAGCCGATGCACCGCGGGCAGGATCTCGCGCAGCGGCAGTTCGGCGGGCAACGCCACCTCGGTCAGGCGGCTGTCGCTGAGGATCGCCACCCTGACGATGGGCAGCACCGGCGCCAGCGAAGTCTCACTCATCGGTTCTTCTCTCTCCGTTGGAAATTCAGGCCCAGCGCGCGCTGAAGTCGCGCGCCAGGTGTGCGGCGGGGAACCACTGCCCGTCGGGCAGCGTCGCGGTCAGGTTCTCGACGGCCACAGCGATGGCGAACGGGGTGCCGGGCGCAAAGGTCGAGACCCATTCACCGTCGGAGGCCTTCGCCGGGCTCACGACCAGCCGGCCCTGGGTGGTGTCCACCAGCGCGATACCCACTTCGGTCGTCGTGTGGACACCGTCACGACGTTGCCCCGCCACCACTTCGACGTAGCTGCGCGGTCCACGGAAGACCGCTTCCACCACGGGCCGCGCCGACGGTGGCACACCCAGGTAGTCCAGCACGCCCGCCAGGTCGGCGCCCCCGCGCAGCTGCGCGTCGGCGCGCGCGCCCACCCGGGCCGGCAGTGAGAACTCGGCGAAGCGCGCCGGGTCTCGAGAGCCCAGGCCGGCAGCCAGGATCGGCACCAGCCCGTAGGGGTCGGTGACCGGCAGCGCGGTGAAGGTCACCAGCTGAGCGCTCCGCAACGCCACCACGGTGCGGTCGCCGCGGCGCGCGACGAGGCCGCGCAGCAGCTCACCGGATCCGCCCCGGACACAACGCAGCTCGAGCCAGCGCTCGGGGAAACAGACCACCCGGACCCATTCCTCGACCGCGGGCGAGATGCGGCCGGGCTCACCGGAGATCACCCCGAGCTCGGTCAGCTCCTGCGTCTGCGCAGTGCGGAAGGCATCACGTTCGCTGTGGTCGTGATACGGCGTCGTGATGCCGAGCACCCAGGGAAACGCGCCGGCACCCACGGCATCGGCGATGAACCAGGCGGCGTCGACCGTCAGTTCGACGGCGTCAGGCGCAGCCATCGTCTCCCACTAGCCCCACTTGGCCCCTTCGGCCTGGTCGCGCGCCTGCATCGAGACCGTGTTGGTCTCGTGGGTGGTGGCCATCGCGCGGTAGGCGCGGACGAGCTCTTCCATGGCCGTGTTCCACTGCGCCTGCCATGCCTGGTAGGTCAGACCGGTGTCCCCCTGCCAGGCGCCCTGCAACGCCGCCTGTTCGGCGGCGATGTCGGCGCCGACCGCCTGCAGCGCCCCGGCGTAGCTGGACATCTCCCCGGCGTGGCCGATCATCGCCGGGTAGTTGTACATGATCTGCGACATCAGATTCCTCCGTAAGTGCTTGCGGCGGCGGCGTCCTCGGCGACGTAGGTGGCGCCGGCCTCACCGAGGTTGGCCTGGGCCAGATCCAGCAGCACGTTCACCTTTGCCGCGACCTCGACGAAGCGGGCGTGCGCGGCCTGGAACGCCGCCGAGGACTCACCCTGGTGGAAGGCCTGGGCGGACATCGCGGCCTGTTCGGCCTGGGCGAGGGTGCTGCGCATCAGCGCCGTCTTGGCGGCAAAGGCAGACTCCGACGCCACGATCTGCGGGATGTGGGCATCCAGCATGCTCATCAGTTGACTCCAATTCGTGTGATAGAGAATGGATTTCGGGTATCAGCGTCGTGGTTCAGGTGGTGCCCCCTCTCCGCCTTCGCCGTCGGCGGTCCAGGTGTTCGGCAGCATCGGGCTGGTGGGCCCGTTGCCGAAGGAGTCACCTTCCAGTGAGGTCATCCCGGCAGCGTCGGCCGCCCCGGTCTTGGTCTGGGTGCCACCGAGGCCGGAGGCACCGAGTGTTCCGGCGCCCTGATGTGACGACTGCGCGGTGGTGGGCCGGGTGACGGGCGTGTCTTCGGGCGGCGCGGCGGGACCGTCGTCCATGGTCATGTACTCGTCGCGGAAACCACGATCCTTGATCTCGGCACCGCGGCGACGCCGCGCCTTCCGGCGCGCCTGGGTGGCCGCGAGCGCCGCCGCCGAACTCGAAGCGGCCATATCGGATGCGGGCGCCCTCGCCTTGTCACCTTCGGTGAGTGTCGGTCCCGCGTCCCCATCGGGGTCCATACCCTGCACCGCGTACGGGACGGCCGGCGCCGCGGCCGACGCCGGTGCACTGCCGCTGGGCACGGTGGCCGTGCCGGAGCCGGGGGCCGGCGCCGCGGTGCCCGCGGTTCCTCCGGCACCCGGTGAGGCAATGCCGGCCACCGGGAGGTTCGGCTGGTTCGCCGGAGCGGGTGCGGCCGCGGCGGGTGTTTCGAGCGGCGGCAGGTTGAGCAGCAGCTCCAGCAGCTTCAGCAGCTCCAGCAGTTTCTGCGCCAGGCCACCCAGGATGCCCAGCGTCAGTGCCAGCAACGGCTGGATCAGCAGCTGCGGGTAGGTCAGCGAGGCGCCCACCCACGAAACGGCTTGGTAGGCAACGGCGAACAGGAAGGGCCCCCACGTCTGCAGCGCCGCCACCGGGTTGGTCAGGAAGTCGGTGATCAGCTGGATCGAGTTGCCGATCGGATCCTGGAAGAAGTCGATCAGCGGCTGGAACAGCTGATTGATGGTGTCCATGTACAGCCGCAGCAACTCCTGGAGGAAGTTGGCGATGTCGTTGGCCGAACCCGCCTCGGCGGCCTGGGCCTGCGCGGTGGTTCCGGTGAGCGAGGCGAAAACGGAACCCGCCTCGCCCACGCCGGGGGTCAGCACGAACGGCGCCGGGGTGGTGCGCGGGGCCGACGCCAGCGCGGTGCCCGCCACAGCCTGATAGGTCGCCATGGCGGTGGCTGCCTGGATCCACATCCGCACGTAGTCGGCTTCGTTCAGCGCGATGGGGATGGTGTTGATGCCGAAGAAGTTGGTGGCCATCAGAACGCCGTGCAACGCGTGGTTGGCGGCGAGTTCGGCCAGGGTCGGCATGGTGGCCAGCGCCGTCGTGTAGGCCGCGGCGGCGCTCTGCTGCTGCGCGGCGACAACTGCGCTGTCGGCGCTCGCCTGCGTCAGCCACGCGAGGTACGGGGCGTGGGCGGCCACGTACTGCTCGGCGCTGGGCCCTTGCCAGGCGCCGGCCTGCACGGCGCCCAGGATCGACGTCAATTCCGCTGCCGCCGCGGAGTATTCACCGGACAGCGCGGTCCACGCCCCCGCCGCAGCCAGCAACGGCCCCGGGCCGGGACCCGCCGACAGCATCGCCGAGTGCACCTCGGGAGGTGAGGCCATCCAGATGGGAGCCGTCATGAGCCGCCGCGGGCGATCAGATAGGCCTGAGCGGCTTGAGCGTCGCCGGTGGCGTAACTGGTGGCGGATTCCCCGATTCCGAGGCCGGAGCGGCCGAGTTCCTGCACCCCTTGCGCGGCGACGCCGGCGTGCTCGGCGCCCTGGGCGCTGAACCCCGCGGCGGTCTGAAGCGACACCGGGTCGGCGGCGGCGGGCACCACCGCGGTGATGGCAGGGGCGGCCGCGGCGTGCGCTGCGGCCAGCCGGGCAGTCAGGGCTTCGACCGCGGCGCTGGCCGCAGTCAGTCCTTCAGGAACCACACTCAGGGTCATGACTCATTCCTTCCTCTGAACCGTGGGCCCCCTTGCACTTCGGAGCCCGCGAGCGGGTTGACGAGTTGAAGGTGTGTTGCGGTGTCGCTGTCGTCGAGCAGCAACGCCCGGCCCGCCGGCTGCCTGGTGAACCGGTGCCCGCGGATCTTGCCGCTGTCGGCGGGGTTTCCGGACAACATCAGCGTGGTGGCTTGCAGATCGCCCAGCCGGCGCAGCAGCGGGTTGGTCATCAGGGCGTGCGCCGAGCCGGTGGCCCGGCCGGTGACGATCACCCGCAGGCCCAGATCGGCCGCCTGGGACAGCAACCCGATCAGCGGTGTCCAGGGTCGTTGTCCCACATAGGGTCCCGACATCGCAGGTGCATCGGGGATGGCGTCCACATCGTCGATGATCAGGTAGTGGGTGTGCCCCGAGTAACTCCAGCGTTGCAGATCCTGCGCGGACACGCCCTGGGGCGGGCGGCGCTGGTCGATGATGGCCGCCAGGCCCAGCATCGCCGGGGTGATCCGGTCGATGTTGGCCGTGTACTCGTTGTCCGGGAACAGGGGTTCCTCGACGAGGTGCAGCCGGCGGTCGATCACGGTGAAGGCCACCCGGTCGGCCGTGGAGTTCTCCCGCACGGTCCGGATGATGTGGCGCAGCAGGGTCGTCTTGCCGGACCTGGTGTCGCCGAACACCATCAGCAGGGGCTGGTCGGCGAAATCGGCGACCACCGGCGTCAGATCGTCCTCGCGCTGGCCGATGACCACCTGTTCCGGACCCCGGTACAGCGGTGCCACCGCCGACGGAGCCAGGTCGGTGGGCAGCAGCCGAACCGGCGGTGCCCCGGCACCCGGGAAGCGCGCGTTGATCTCGGCGATCCGGTCCAGCTGCGGTGCGGCGAACAGGAACTGCTCCGCCGCCATGGTGAGGCCGCGGCCCGGTTGGTCGGCGGGCACACTCTCGGCCGGCCGGCGCAGCGCCCCGGTGACCCGCACGTTGCTGTCGCGGGGATCGGGCAGCCGCAGTTCCAGCCGCAGTCCCAGACCGTCGCGCATGGCCAGCGGCACCTCGAGCCAGTTGGGCGTGGTGACCACCACGTGTATTCCGTAGGCCAGCCCGGTGTTGGCCAACTCGGTCACCTTGGCCAGCAACGGGTTCCGGGTGTTGAACTGGTCGGTGTTGTCGCGGCCGAATGCGTACAGGTTGTCGATCACCAGGAACACGTGCCCGTACCCGTCATTGACGGCGCGGTCTCCGGCCCGCTGACGTGACCGCAGCAGCGCCTCGATCTCGCCGAACGTGCGGCGGATCCGTTCCCCGTCCAGTGGGGAGGCAACGCTGCCGACGTGCGCGAGATCGGAGATCTCCTGCAGTGCACCGCCGCCGTAGTCCAAGCAGTAGAACGTCACGTCGCGGGGCGAGTGCAGTTCGGCGGCGGACTGGATGAACGTCAGCAGTGCCGTCGACTTGCCGGACTTCGGGCCGCCGTGGATCACCAGGTTGCCCGCCGCCGAACGGGCGTCGAACACCAGAGCGTCCCTGCGCATCTCGAACGGCCGGTCGATCTCACCGAGCGGCCAGCGCCACTGCCGCTCCCCGATTCCGGCATGGGCCAGCACCGAGGACAGCCCCACGGACTCGTCCAGCGGCGGCAGCCACAGCGCCGGGGCTTGTGGACCGTAGTGCGACAGCTGATCGCCGATGGTCGCGATCAGCTTCTTGGGCGGGCCCGCGAAGTCCTGCTCGGTATCGAGCACGACGACATCCTGATCGAGTTCGACGGCACCCGCGGTGAACAGCTTGGGTTCCGGCACCGAGGGCACCACGTAGGACGTGGGAGTGCGCGGCGGCTCGTAGATGCCGTCGACGTAAGTGCTGCGGAACTTCACCGGCTCGGCGCCGGGAGCGGGCACCAGGAACCCGACTCCCTTGTGTTCCCTGCCGGATTCGATGTGATAGGCGTCCTCGACGCCGATGATCTGACGCGAGACGGCCGGGCTGGCCACCTTGAGGCCGATCCGGTACGACGTGTTCTTGTCGATGTCCTTAATCTTCCCGACATCCAGCGTCTGCGAGGCGAACAGGATGTGGATGCGGAACGAGCGGCCTTTGCGCGCCACATAATCGAAGAGCTCGGCGTACTCGGGGTGATCGGCGAGCATCAGGGTGAACTCGTCGGCCACCACGAACAGGGTCGGCATCGGGGCCAGATCATGGCCCGCCTCGATGGCCGCCTCGTATTCGGTGACCGAGTTGAAGGCGCTGCCCTGGATGCGCCGGCCTGCTTCCCGCAGGACGTTCTCGCGCCGTGCCACCTCACCGCGCAGCGTGTCCGCGAACCGGTCCGCCAGCGACTTCTTCTCGGCCATGTTCGAGATGACCGCCACCACCTGGGGGAAGTTGCGGAAGATGTCGGCGCCGGCCTCACCCTTGAAGTCGGCGTAGATGACGATCAGCCGGTCGGCGGGGTGTGTGGTCAACAGCGACAACAGGATCGACATCAGAGTCTGCGACTTGCCCGAACCCGTCATACCGATCATCAGGCCGTGCGGTCCCATACCGCCCTCGGCTTCGTCCTTGAGATCGAAGTACAGCGGCTCGCCGGTGGCTGTCACCCCGATGGGCACCCGCAGCTCGTCCTCACGGCGGCGCGGAGCCCACAGCGTCGGTACGTCGAGTTGAGAGGCGTCGGCGATGTCGAGCAGCGTGGTGAAGGTGGCTCCGCGGGTGGCCGCCGACCGGAGTCCGGCGTGCGTGGGATTGGAGTCCCAGCGCGACAGTTGCCGGGCCAGATGAGCGGCCTCGGCGGCGCTGAGCCCGTCGGCGGTGTCCACATAGGGTTGCCAGCCACCGGTCAACCAACGCTCGATCCGGCCGTCGGTGACCCGCAGGACGGGCCGCTCGGGGTCGGGATACTGATCGTCTCCGGGGGTGGTCTCAGAGAACTGCACCACCGTGACGCCGGCCAGTCCCACCGACAGCACCGAACCGCTCAGGTCGTATCCGGGGTCGTCGACGACGATGACCAGATGGCGCAGGGCGTCATCGGCCGAGCCGGCCGACCCGGTGAACATCGGCCGCTCGGCCAGCGCGGGCCCGATCTTGGCGATCAGCTCGTCGGGGTGGCCGGCCAGGTAGCGGGCCGGCCCGGTGCCGTCGACCTGTCCGGGAACATCGGTGTGCGGCAACCATTTCAGCCACGCCCAGTCGGCGTCCTCCAGACGGGGGCTGGCCAGCGCGACGCCGAGGACGCCGGTGTCGTGCCAGGTGACCGCCTGGGCGATCCAGGCCCGGACCGCGGCCCGCGCCTCGTCGGGATCGCCGACGACGGTGAGCCGGGAGACCTTGGTCAGGTCGATGCCCACCGGGGCATCGTGCACGGTCCGCTGCGCGTCGAGCAGACCGCGCAGCGCGCTGTAGGACACCGGTTCGAGGTCGATTTCGTCGGCGGCATCCTTGACCCGCAAGGTGGTGTGCAGCGGCACGTCGTGAACACCGGCGCGGACCACGAGGAAGTCGGAATCGTGCGGGTCACGTTCCCATTGGCGCCGCGAGCCCGGCACCTGCGCCAGCTGGGCCGGGTCCGGGTGCGACCACTCCAGGGCGGCGCGCTGGGCGTCGGCCTGGGCGCGCACGTTGTCCCGGACCACCGAAAGGTAACGCAGGTAATCGGCGCGTTCGGCGTCCACTTCTTCGGTGCGCATCTTGTTGTCGTTACCGCGGTACAGCGCGGTGGCCGCCAACAACAGCACGAACGGGAAGAACAACGTCGTCGGAGAGATCAACCGCATGCCGGTGGCCACCAACGCCACGATCATCCCCACGATCAACAACACGATGAGGTAGGGCAACGCGCGACGCAGCAGCGACGGCGGGACCACCCGCGGCAACTCGGGCGGCGCCTCGATGGTGATGGTGCCCATGCCGGACTTCGGCCGCGGCAGGCGCCGGTGCGCCTCGAAAATCAACCGGCTCATCGGATCTCCTGACCGCTCGCTGATTGGTAGGCGGTCAAACTCGCGTCCTTCGACAATGCGGGGCCGGGTGTGAGCAGCGACAGCACCGACCACGGGACGGGTGTCGCGGGCTCGTTCAACCCCAGCGCGGCAACGGTTTTGGTCAGCTCGTCGGCGTTTCCGGCGGCTTCGATGCCGTATCGGACGCCGGTGTCGGAGACCCAGAACAGCGCACCGGCCGGCGGGGCCGCGGGTTCGGAGGCCACCGTCTGGACCAGATAGCCGGTGCCGGCCGGGATCGCGACTCGGCGGGCCGTGCCGTCGCCCACCAGGTCGACGGTGCCCACGCCGTCGGCCACCGGAAGTGCGGCGCCGGAGAGCAGCGTCAGCGAGCTCGTGCTGGCGTCAGCGGGTTTCGCCCAATTGGCGCAGGTGACAGGGGAACTCGCCGCATCGACCAGGGACAGCTGCTGCGCGGGATAGGCATCGGCGTCGAGCAACCGGGATACCGGGAGCGCGGCGATCTCGTCGGCGCCCAAGCGTGGCGGCTGCTGCAGACCGTAGGAGTTGCTGTTGCGCAACAGCGCCGCCAGCACCGGTGAGATCTGCTGCAGACCGTCAGGCAGCACCGCGTAGTAGAGCAGGGTGTTGTCGGCGCCGTAGGCGACGACCACCGAACCGATGGGCGCACCGACCGGCAATCCGGGGAACTGCGCCCATTCGCCGGCACCGGGAATCTGGGGTGCCCGCAGCGGCACGCCTTCGGGGATCGCGTTGAACAGGCCTGACGAAATCGGGCGGGGGGCAGGGATGTTCGCACCGAATCCGAGCGCCCCGGTGGCGGCGCGGTCGGCGAGGTCGATGGCACTGCGTCGACCGTCCCACAGCAGCCAGGTTCCCGCCCCGGTGTCGACCAGCACGGCGCGGTTCGCGGCGAGCGCGGCGGCGCGCTCACCACCTGCGGCCGGCACACCGGACAACACCGTCACGCCCGGGGACACCGCGTCGCTGCCCTGGCAGACAGTCCAGTTGGCGTCGTGTCCGGCGGCCTGCACCATACGTTCGGGAGCGCCGGGGATCCCGATCATGCTGCCACGCGGGAAGCGGTCCAGCTCAGAGCTTTTCACCTGGGTCGGGTTCACGGCCTGGCCGGCGATCAACCGCGCCGAGGTGAGGTTGAGCACCGGATGCAACTGGTCGTTGACCCTGACGTAGAGCGCCGCGGTATCGCGGTCGGCCAGCACGGCGTCGTTGCCCGCCGCACCGGCGGGTCGGATGAACGAGAAGACGAAACAGCCGAGGACGCCGGTGATGAGGATCAGCACACCCATGAGCACCGCGCGCGACTGGGAGCGCAGCGGGTCGACGAGCATCCGGGTGTCATGCATCGCGACACCGGAGGCGATGCGGCGCATCACGAAACGCCAGCCGGTGACCTGGTGGCGCGTGACGAAGCCACGCCGGTACGTCACTCGCTGCGGGTTCGAGTTCTCCGGGGTGCGCGAGGTGAAACCCTGCCGGTCGTCACCGTTGCTCATGCCGGCACCGTCAGGCCCAGCCCGCGCAGCAGCGGCACCACCGCGCCGCGGACGTCGCTAGCGGTGATCGTCATCAACTCCTCGTCCGTGAACGTGCCGGCGCCGCCCTGCCCCAGATGTTCCTGGTGATCCAGGCGGAACTCGCGCTCCTCCTCCGACCGCTCCACCACGTTGCGGACGAAACGCCCGTTACCGGCGATGTCGAGCTTGCGACGTTCGATGCCGGTGGCATCCGGACTCGAGGATGTCGCCAGCTGGGTGAAGAGCTCCTGCATGTCCTCGAGCGCGGCCTTCTCGAACACGCTGTCGCGCTGTTTGGCCATCGCATTGGCGATCTCCACCAGTTCGGCGGCGCTGTAGGACGGGAAGTCGATGCTGCGGGTGAAGCGGGACCGCAGGCCTTCGTTGGTGTCCAGGAAGCGGTCCAGGTCGGCCCGGTATCCGGCGATGATCACCACCAGTCGGTCCCGGTCGTTCTCCATCCGGGCCAGCAGCGTGTCGATGGCCACCAGCCCGAAGTCGTTCTTGGCTCCGGTGGCCACCAGGGCATAGGCCTCGTCCAGGAACAGCACACCGTCGAGGGCGCTGTCGATGATCGCGTTGGTCTTGGCCTCGGTCTCACCGATGTGCTGGCCGATCAGATCGGCGCGGTGCACTTCGCGCACGTTCTCTTTCCGGAGCAGCCCCAGCCCGCAGTAGATCTTGGCGACCACCCGCGCGATGGTGGTCTTACCGGTGCCGGGAGGGCCGGCGAACACCAGGTGGTGTGAACGCTGCGCGACGGCCAGGCCACGTTCTTGGCGCAGCAGCGCCATCGCGACCGAACTCTTCAGGCGCGCCACCTGGTCTTTCACCTCGTCGAGGCCGATGAACTCACTGAGTTGCTGCTCGGCTTCGGCCAGCAGTTCGGCTTTGCGGTCGTGCGCGCCGGGGTCGACGAAGTCCGCTTCACTGGGTTCGGTGTGGACATCCCACGGGTCCGAGCGCGCTTCGATGCGGGCGGCGGTGGTGGTGACGATGTGGTAGCTCGGATCGGAGAGCGCGATCTCGATCTGCTGGTTCTCCGGGTGTGCGGCGTAGAGGTCCTGCAGGGTCTCGGCGGCGGCTTCCTCGTCGCCGTGGGCGCGCAGGGCCAGCGCCTTGGCCAACGCGCCGTCGGTGGCGGCCAGCGTGCATGGGCCTTCGGGTTCTTCCAGATAGGACAGTGCCGGTGCGAACATGCCCAGCCGTGCCAGCGCCGTGCCCAGGGTGACCTTGGCGGCGTGGCTGAAGACCTCGTCGAGCGCGCCGTCGTTGACGATGGGGGTCAGCAGTTTCACGACGTCCGACCAGCGTTGCGCCCGGTAGTGCAGGGCCGCACCGACCCAGCGCGCCTCGGGCAGGCTGGGGCGACGCGTGATCACCTGCGTGACGAGTGCGTCGGCCTCAGCAAATTTTCCGTCGGCCGCCAGGGCCGCTGCGTAGGCGAGGTGGAAACCGTCCGGCTCGGCGGCGCGGAACTGGAGATACAGCCCGGTGTCGTAGCGGAAGCCGAGGGCCCCGGCCTCGAGTTCCACCTTGCGTTGCAGGATGCCTGCGGTACCGGCGGTGGACGAGACGGCCTGTAGTACGCGCAGCGACACATCGCCCGCGGCGGCCAGGCCCGTCCAGGCGTCGCACTGGTCGTGGGCGACCCTGGTCAGAGCGGCGAAACCAGAACGGGCCGCGGACAAGTCAGCGGGCCGGCGCCGGTCGTACACCGCCAGACCGAGCCCTTTGCAGCACGTCGCGAACCGACTGACGATGTCCCCGTCCACGCGCAGGGTGTCAACACGAGTATTCATGGGCTCCTGTGATCGGAGACGGCATCGGACAACACGACCACCGCCCCCGCCCGACTCCTCAAGGTAGTTATGCCTAGGCTAACTTTGCTGAAGTTAGCATTGCATAAGCTAACTGTCGAGACGTCCCCGTGGCGCACCAGGTCCCTGCACAGGCCCGTTTCACCTGGTCGGACAGCACCTCAGGTAACCCGGGTCGGTTCCCGGCAACCCGGTGTTCAGATGTTTCGGGGCATGCTCAGACGAGCGGCCGGCCGGTGCGAATGCGCCAGTCCAGATCCTTGAGCAAGACGTTGAAGGGGAACTGCCGGACGGGTCCCGGGAGCACCCCGTTGACCGCCCGCAGCACCCGCATCAACCGGTTGAACCGGCGCTGACGCCGCGGGTCCCACGGCAGTTTCATCTCGTCGCGGAATCGCTGCGGCAGGAAACCCGTCGTGATCAACAGCGCCAGGTTCTCCGAGCGCTCCTGAAGTGGCCGGGGCAGCTTCGCGCCGCGCAACCGGTTGGCGGCGATGGGATAGAGGTACTCCCGCACCGCGTCGTCGATGTGGACCTTGTCCAGCGATTCCTGCCAGTACTTGTCGAACGCCGCGCGGTCGGCCGGCCACATCTCGGCGGGCACCTGCAGGGTGGTGCCGAGGCTGACGCTCTCGGCGTAGTGCTGGTCGGCGGTCTCGTCGTCCATTTCGCCGACGAAGGTGCGGTAGGCGTCGACGGCGCCCTTGTACAGACAGGCCGCGACCCACAACTGCAGGTCCTTGTCGAACGCGTTGTACTTCACCGGGCTCTCGTCGGTGGAATACACCTGAGCGTGGGCCTTGTTGACCGCGCGCCGGAACGCCGCTTTCTGCTCGTCGCTGCCGCGCCCCGCCACCGCCAGGTAGGTGAAGGTGGTGCGCGCCCGCTTGATCGGGTGCCGGTCCACCCGACCACTCTCGACGCGGCTCTCCATCACGCCGTAGCCGACGCCCGGGCGCGCCAGCTGCATGATCACGTTGGCGGGACCGAGCAGCAGTGCGATGCCCATCAGGCCCTCGTCGATACCGCCCACGCGGCGGGCCCACCTGGGGCGCCGGGAGGTGAGCGCTCGGGGGGCGTCGCTCATGGAGCGCTCGACGTTGTGAACCGGATCAGCGATCGTCATGCAAGTCACCTGCCAGCTAAATGTGAGAACGAGTGTTTCCTGATCTTGCCTCCGTCGATAGACAGGTGTCAAGATGGATCCCGTGGCTCAGGTACGGCCCTACCGCGGGGTGGATGCGCGCGATCGCGACGCCTCCCGCCGGCGTCGGTTCCTCGACGCCGGCCTCGATCTGCTGGGCGGCGACGAGGCACCCGACGAGCTGACGGTGCGTGGCATCTGCAAGCAGGCCGGGCTGGCCGTGCGGTACTTCTACGAGAACTTCGGCGACAAGGACGACTTCGTCGCGGCGGTGTTCGACACGGTGACGGCGCAACTGGCCTCCACCACGCAGGCCGCGGTGGCAGCGGCGCCCTGGGCCGAACAGAACCGTGCGGGTATCGCCAACCTGGTGGCGATGATCTCCGATGACCCGCGGGTGGGGCGCCTGCTGTTCAGCACGCGACTGTCCAACGCGGTGCTGTTGCGTAAGCGTGCCGAACTCGGCGGGATCTTCGCGCTGCTGTCACGCGAGTACATCCAGTCCGCGCTACAGATGCCGGGTAACAGCCACATCAGCGCCATCGCCCACTTCGTGGTGGGCGGCGTGGGACAGACCCTGTCGGCGTGGCTGTCCGGGGAGATCGCCCTGACCCCCGAGGAACTGGTGGATCAACTCCAGGCCATCCTGGGGATGCTCAATGAGCCTCGACTGTTCCGGCCTTGACCGGTACCCGCCGATCAGCCGCGGTACGCGGCACCGTCTGGGTGTCGTTCGCGCCGAATTCTCTGGTCCAACAAGCGAACTCGAGAGTGATCCCGTCGGGGTCGGTGAAGTAGAACGACCTCACGTACACACCCGGGTGGACCGTCCGCGACACCTGCATCTCGCTCTCGTCGTGGTTCAGCACCGGTCCGACCCGAACTCCCTTTTCCTTGAGCCGGGCCCGGTATTCATCGAACTTCTCCGCGGGAACGTGGAAGGCAAGGTGGTTCATCGTCGATACCGCACTGACGATTTCGCCGATCCCGGGCAACGCCACCGGCGACGAGATGCCGGGAACACGATCCGGCGCGTCGGCGAACCAGAAGAACGCCACACAGTCGCCATTGCCGGCGTCGAAGAAGAAGTGCTGGCCCATCCTGCCCGGCAGGTCCAGCGATTTGATGAGCGGCATGCCCAGTACACCGGAATAGAAGTCGACGGTGCGCTGCATGTCCGAGCAGACCAGCGCCACGTGGTTGATACCGCCGAGTTCGAATTCGGCGTTGGTATTGCGCGGCTTGATCATGTCGAACCTCTTCTATGCAACAGCCATTGAAGAACCTAACATCGGATCCAGTTCTCGGGAAGGACACGCACCTGCCATGAGTACGCCGGGGGTCATTCGTGAATTCATTGGGTTGCCATCGCCGACCGCGCGTCGGGCCGGTGCCGGGGGGCACCCGTGCCAGGGGTTGTACTACCGCGGGGTGGGACGCAAACCCAAGGTCGCCCTGATTGCGACGCACTACCAAATCGATTTCTCCGAGCACTATCTCGCCGACTACATCGCCACGCGCGGCATCGGATTCCTCGGCTGGAACACCAGATTCCGCGGGTTCGAGACCAGCTTCCTGCTCGATCACGCCCTGGTGGACATCGGCGTGGGCGTACGCTGGCTCCGCGAGGTGGCTGGGGTGGAAACCGTTGTGCTGCTGGGTAATTCCGGAGGCGGATCGCTGATGGCGGCCTACCAGTCGCAGGCGGTGTCCCCCAACGTCCGGCCACTGGATGGCATGCGGCCGGCGTCGGGCCTGGGTGAGCTGCCACCGGCCGATGGCTACATCGCCAGCGCGGCGCACCCGGGACGCCCCGACGTACTGACCGCCTGGATGGACGCCGCCGTGGTCGACGAGTGCGACCCGGTGGCCACCGATCCCGAACTCGACCTGTTCGACGGCCGGCGGGCGCCATACGATGCCGAGTTCGTCGAGCGGTACCGGACGGCACAGGTGGCGCGCAACCACGCGATCACCGACTGGGCCCAGACCGAGTTGAAACGGGTTCGCGCAGCGGGCTTTTCCGATCGCCCGTTCACCGTCATGCGCACCTGGGCCGATCCCCGCATGGTGGACCCGTCCCTCGAGCCCACCAACCGCACACCGAACCTCTGCTATGCGGGTGAGCCGGTCAAAGCCAATCGGTCCACGCACGGCATCGCGGCGAACTGCACATTGCGGAACTGGATCGGGATGTGGAGCCTGCGGCATGCGCAGACCCGCGCCGAACCACACCTGAGCCGCATCCGCTGCCCCGCGCTGGTGATCAACGCCAATCAGGACACCGGGGTGTTTCCGTCGGACGCACGCCGCATCCACGACGCGCTGGCAAGCCCCGACAAGACGCTGTGCACCATGGACACCGACCACTACTTCACCACGCCGGGGGCCCGCAGCGAGCAGGCCGATACGATCGCCAAGTGGATAACAAAACGGTGGCGCTGAGAGTTCTCGCGCATTTCAAGCCCAGCAGCAAAGCCGTCGAACAGGTTGCCGAAGAGTCCGAGTGGCTGGACGTGCACTGGGTCGCCGAAAACGATGACGAGGCTTTCTATCGTGAGCTGCCCGAAGCCGAGGTCATCTGGCACAACCTGCGACCACTGAGCGCCGAGGACATCGCCAAGGCGCCCAAACTCAAACTCATCAACAAGCTCGGCGCCGGCGTCAACACCATCGACGTCGAGGCCGCCACCAAGCAGGGTGTGGCCGTGGCCAACATCCCCGGCGCCAACGCGCCGTCGGTGGCCGAGGCCACCGTGCTGTTCATGCTGGCCGCCATGCGCCGGCTGCCCGAGCTGGACAAGGCCACCCGCGACGGCAGCGGCTGGCCGCCCGATCCCAGCCTCGGCGACACGGTGCGCGACCTCGGGAGTTGCACCGTCGGCCTGGTCGGCTACGGCAGTGTCGCCAAGCGCGTCGAACAGATCCTGCGGTCCATGGGCACCAAGGTGCTGCACACCAGCACCACGCGCGACGAGCACAACGTGGGCTGGGTGTCGTTGAACGACCTCCTCAAGAGCAGTGATGTGGTGTCGCTGCACCTGCCGTTGACCCCGGCCACCGAGCACCTGATCGACGCCGCGGCCATCGCCAAGATGAAGCCGGGCGCCATCCTGGTGAACACCTCGCGCGGCAAGGTCGTCGACGAGGCGGCGCTGGTCGACGCATTGCGCAGCGGGCAGTTGGCCGCCGCCGGGCTCGACGTCTACGCCGAGGAGCCCGCGCCCACCGACAATCCGCTCCTGGCGTTGGACAATGTGCTGCTCACCCCGCATGTCAGCTACTACACCGCGGACACCGTGCAGCGTTATCTGGTCTCGGCGCTGAGGAACTGCCGACGGCTGCACGAGGGCAAGAAACCCTATTCCGTGGTCAACGAGGTGAGTTAGGACTCGCCGAGTACGCTCGTTCCCAACCGACCGGTTATTTGACACGGAGGATGGGCAACGATGCCGATTGCGATCAATCCCGAGCATGTAGACCTGGCCGATTCGGTGCGCTCCCTGGTGGCGCGGGTGGCGCCGTCGAAGGTGCTGCACGAGGCGCTGGAAACACCGCTGGAGAATCCCCCGCCCTACTGGAAAGCCGCAGCTGACCAGGGCTTGCAGGGGTTGCATCTGGCCGAGTCGGTGGACGGCCAGGGCTTCGGCATCCTCGAACTCGCGATCGTGTTGGCCGAATTCGGCTATGGCGCGGTACCCGGGCCCTTCGTGCCCTCGGCCATCGCGAGCGCGCTCATCGCCGCTCACGACGCTGACGCGAAGGTGCTCGCCGAACTCGCCTCCGGCGCGGTGATCGCCACCTATGCACTCGACTCGACGCTGACGGCCACCCGGCACGGTGACGGCCTGGTGATCCGCGGTGAGGTGCGCGCCGTGCCCGCCGCCGCCCAGGCGTCGCTTTTGGTGCTGCCCGTCGCGGGCCTCGATTCCGAGACGTCCGGTTCGGAGTGGGTGATCCTCGACGCCGCTGATCTGGAGATCGAGCCGGTGGCCAGCGTCGATCCGCTGCGCCCGGTGGCGCATGTGCGGGTCAACACCGTCGAGCTCCCCGACGAGCGGGTGCTGTCGAATCTGAGCCGCTCGCAGGCACGAGCGCTGATTTCGACACTGCTGTCCGCCGAGGCGATCGGCGTCGCGCGGTGGGCCACCGACACCGCCGCGGGGTACGCGAAGATCCGCGAGCAGTTCGGCCGCCCGATCGGCCAGTTCCAGGCCGTCAAGCACAAGTGCGCCGGAATGATCGCCACCACCGAGCGGGCCACCGCCGCGGTATGGGACGCGGCGCGGGCCATCGACGAAGGTGACCAGCACGCCGAATTCGCCGCGGCCGTCGCCGCCACGCTGGCCCCCGTCGCCGCCCAGCACTGCACCCAGGACTGCATCCAGGTGCACGGAGGCATCGGCTTCACCTGGGAGCACGACACCAACGTCTACTACCGGCGGGCGCTGGCGCTGGCCGCCGCTTTCGGCCGGGCCGCGGACTACCCGCAGCTGGTGGTGGACACCGCGACCACCACCGGGCTGCGCGGTATCGACATCGACCTGGATCCCGACACCGAGAAGTTACGGGACGAGATACGCGCCGAAGTGGCTGCGCTGAAAGCACTTCCGCGCGACGAGCGCACCACGGCGATCGCCGAGGCGGGCTGGGTGCAGCCGCACCTGCCCAAGCCGTGGGGCCGGGCCGCGACGCCGGTCGAGCAGATCATCATCGCCCAGGAGTTCGCAGGCGGCCGGGTGAAACGACCGGCCATGGGGATCGCGGCGTGGCTGATCCCGTCGATCGTCGCGTTCGGCACCGACGAGCAGAAGCAACGCTTCCTGCCGCCCACCTTCCGCGGTGAGATGATCTGGTGTCAGCTGTTTTCCGAGCCGGGCGCCGGGTCCGACCTGGCCAGCTTGACCACCAAGGCCACCAAGGTCGACGGCGGCTGGCGGATCACCGGGCAGAAGATCTGGACCACCGGCGCCCAGGTGTCGCAGTGGGGTGCGTTGTTGGCCCGCACCGATCCCGGCGCTCCGAAGCATCAGGGCATCACCTACTTCCTGCTCGACATGAAATCCGAAGGCGTTGAGGTCAAACCGCTGCGCGAGCTCACCGGTCACGCCATGTTCAACACGGTGTTCATCGACGACGTGTTCGTGCCCGACGACATGGTGCTCGGTGAGGTCAACCGTGGCTGGGAGGTCAGCCGCAATACCCTGACCGCCGAACGGGTTTCGATCGGCAGCAGCGAACCGGGCTTCTTGGCGACTCTCGACGGTTTCGTGCAGTTCATCAAGGACGGCCACTTCGATCAGATCGAGCAGAACCAGGCAGGCACGCTGATCGCCGAAGGGCACGCCGCCAAGCTGATGAACATGCGCTCGACGCTCCTGACACTGGCCGGCGGCGACGCGATGCCGTCGGCCGCGATCTCCAAACTACTGTCGATGAAGACCGGTCAGGGTTACGCCGAGTTCGCGGTGTCGTCGTTCGGCACCGACGGCGTCATAGGCGATACCAATACACCGCAGGGCAAGTGGATCGAGTGGTTGATGGGTAGCCGCGCCACGACCATCTATGGCGGAACCTCCGAGGTGCAGCTCAACATCATCGCCGAGCGGCTGCTGGGACTCCCCCGCGACCCGTAACCTTCTTTGGCGCGAGCGCGCGTGTCTGTACACGACTCGCCGACCAGATTCGTACAAAGGCGTGCGCTCGCGGAGCGGGGACTTGCATTCAACGGGCGCTCGTATTGCCACGGTGGGCGGTTCGGCCCCAGAGACAGTGCACGTCCGGCAGAATCCCCCAGCATGGCCGGGGAAGACTTTGAGCCGGAGTTCGTCTCGATCGTGGACGACGACGGGAATGTCGTAGGGATGATGGACTCTGCGGTCGTCAAGTTCCTGGAGTCCGAGGACCAAGATCCGACCCAGGAATCGCTTGACACCGCGTTGGCCCGAGTCACCCGGATCCGGTTGGTCGGCAACCGTACTGTCGACGACATCGTGACCTACGACGTGGTGCGCCTCGACATCACAGATCCCGCGAATATTGCGGACTTGCGTGATGCGTTGCGTATCGCCGAGGCCGACACGTACGGGCACTGCTTGACCATCGGCGAACATCGTCTCGAGCTGTGGGCCGGCGATGAGGTCATCACATATTTGGAGCTGATCGGCTGGGATTCGTTGCGTTGGACGGGGAAGTGGAAAGGCGACGCCGAACTCGCCGATCCGATGGTTCTCGAGAGGTGGCTGCTGCTCCACGGGCTCACCGACGCGCAGCAGGAGCGCGAAGAGATGGAGACGAGCAGGGCTGCACACCTTCGAGATCAGGAGCGCTGGACAAATGCCATGCCGCCGTGTCTGCTTCCCCTGTGGTCTTGGTCCACCCCATCGGGCGTCGCGCTCGACGTCGCCCACACCGCGCTCGAGCAGGCACAGCCGGATCCCGTCGAAAGAGTGCGAGCGCTCTTGATGTGGTTCGGCTCCGGCGCGGGGCCGTGGAACTGGTACCCCAGCTACGAGGGCACAGCCGAACAACTCCTCATGAAGTACCCCATTGCGACATTGCTGGCCGCACTCACCGAGCAGTCCGAACCCGGGCTACTCGGCGCAGCCCGACTTCTCTGTGGCTGGGATTTCGATCAAACCCGCAAAGGCGAAAGCGCGCAATGCCCCGAGCCGCTTCGGCAGCGCATGCTGCAGGCGGTCGAAAGGCAAGGCATTGCCGACAACATCGGGAGCTTTCGGCATGCGTTCGACATGCCCGACAGCTGAGCAGATGAAGCCGGAGAGCTGTGCAAACACGAGCACAGCGCTGACGAAATACCCAGTTGCGCTTGTGATTTGAATCTTGACGGAGTCAGGGGACGATCGAGTCGACATAGCCGCCGTCGGCGCGCACCGCGCCACCGGTGGTGGCCGACGCCAGCGGTGACGCCAGATAGACCACCATGTTCGCGATCTCCTCGGGCTCGATCAGCCGTTGCAGCAACGACTGTGGGCGATGCAGTTTCATGAACTCACGCTGCGCCTCATCCCACGGCAGGGACTTGTCCACCAACTGGTACACAAAATCCTCCACCCCGGCGGTGTGCGTCGGCCCGGCGATCACCGAGTTCACCGTCACCCCGGTACCGGCGGCATCTTTGGCGAAACCACGGGTCACCGCCAGCAATGCGGTCTTGGACACGCCGTAGTGGATCATCTCGGCCGGCGTCACCAACGCGGAGTCGCTGGCAATCTGAATTGCTCTGCCCCAACCCTTTTCAGTCATGCCGGGGAGATAGCTGCGGATCAGCCGCACCGCGGAGAGGACGTTGACGTCGAAGTAGCGCCGCCATTGCTCGTCGGTGATCTCACGGGCGGGCACGGCTTCGAAGATGCCGAGGTTGTTCACCAGCACGTCGACGGCAGGTACCTGCTCCAGCAGGGTCGCCACGCCCTCGTCGGTGGTGACGTCGGCGGCGACACCGAGCACGTCGCCGTCGAGCCGGGATACGGCCTCGTCGACGCGGTCAGAATTGCGCCCGTTGACGACGACGCGGGCGCCCGCCCCGGCCAGTCCGTCGGCGATGGCCAGGCCGATGCCCTGCGTCGAGCCGGTGACGAGTGCGGTCTTTCCAGAGAGGTCAATCTTCACGCAGGAGTACTACCACTGCGCGCCGGAGACTATTCCGCGACGAGCGCAGGAAGAGAGGGGACTATTCGGCGTCGGCTTTCTGGCCGTCGACCTCGATGTTCTTGAGCTCCCGCTTCAGGATCTTCCCGGTGGGGTTACGCGGCAGCTCGTCGAGGAAGACCACTTCACGCGGCACCTTGTACCGGGCCAGGTTCTCCTTCACGTAGAGCTTGATGGCCTCCTCGTCGACGCTGGCGCCCTCGACCTTGACGACAAACGCCCGCAGCCGGTGCCCCCACTCCTTGTCCTCGACACCAAGGGCCGTGGCCTCCACCACCTCGGGATGTCCGCTGATCAGGTCCTCGACCTCCGCGGGGAAGACGTTCTCGCCACCGCAGACGATCATCTCGTCGTCGCGGCCACTGACGTAGAGCAGGCCGTGCTCGTCGAAATAGCCCACGTCACCGGAGGACATCAAGCCGTCGATGATGGCCTTGCCACCACCACCGGTGTACCCCTCGAAGGGGAAGGTGTTGCCGACGAAGATGCGGCCCACCTCCCCCTGCGGCACCTCGGCGCCGTTCTCGTCGTAGAGCTTGACCTTCACCCCTTTGACCACGGGCCCCACGGTGGCCGGGTTCTTCTTCAGATCCTGTGGTCGCGCGATCGAGGCGAACGCGATCTCGGTGGAGCCGTACAGGTTGTAGATCACCGGACCGAGATCGTTCATGGCCCGGGTGGCCAGTTCGGCGCCCAACTGCGAGCCCGAGACGAACACGATGCGCAGCGTCGACAGGTCCGGCTTCGGGTCCGTCTTCTCCAACTGATCGAGCAGGCGCGACAGCATCACCGGCACCACCACCATGGCCGTCACCTTGTGCTTCTCCAGATCGGCCAGCACGGTCGCCGGCTTGAACCGGCGCCGCAACACCAGCGTGGAGCCCAGCATCATCGCGATGGTGGCGTGCAGGAACCCGAGCGCATGGAACATCGGCGCCGGCAGCGATGTCACCTCGCCGGCTCTGAACGGCACATGCGAGAGCACCCCGCCGATCGGAGCGAGCGACGGCGGCGTGCTGCGGTTGGCGCCCTTGGGCGTTCCGGTGGTGCCGCTGGTCAGGATGATGATCTTGGAGTGCTTGCCCGACTTCGGCGGCGGTGCGCTCGAGGTGCGGGCGATCAGCGCTTCGAGGGTTTCCGCATTGCTCTCCGAGGGCGCGTCGTTGTCGGGGTTCGTCGGCAGGGCCCGCAGCTTGCCCAGTGGTGGATCGGCCGCATCGACGGCCTTGGTGTATTCGTCGTCGTGGATGATCAGCTTGGCGCCTTCGCGCTCGCTCACCTCTTTGATCTGCGGCCCCGAGAACTCACTGTTGAGCAGGATCAACCGCGCACCGACCTTCGCCGCGCCGTACAGCGCGATCAGGAACCAACGGTGATTGCGGATCAGCAGCGCCACCCCGTCGCCGGCCTTCACCCCTTTCTCCAGCAGCCCGTTGGCCACGGCATTGGCGGAGTCGTCGAGTTCCTTGAAGGTGATCTCGCCGTCGTCGTCGATCACAGCGGTGCGGTGCGGGGTCCGTCGCGCGTTCAGCGCCGGGATCATGCCGAATTCACCCCACCGGCGGATGTCAGCGAACATCGCCACGATGTTCTGCGGCGGCTCGACCTTGAGTGCACCGGCTTCGAACATCTTGCGCGCGTAGTGCAGTTCGGCCGAACCGCGCTCAGCGAGCTGCTGGACTTTGGCCGCCGCCTGGAATGGGAGGTCAGTGAGGTTGGGCATGGTGCTCACCCTATGTGACAGGTGTCGCATCCCGGTCGGGAAACAACCGCGCAATTACCATGAGGGCATGGCCGGTCCGCTGCAGTGGGAAGTGGGCGACCGAACTGTCACCGTCACCAATCCAGACAAGATCGTTTTCCCCGACGCCGGGGTGACGAAGCGAGACCTGATCACCTATTACCTGTCCGTCGCCGACGGGGCGCTGCGCGGTGTGAACGACCGGCCGATGATCCTGAAACGCTTCGTCAAGGGCATCACCGAAGAGGCGGTGTTCCAGAAACGGGCGCCGGAGAAGCGCCCGGACTGGATCGACGTCGCCGAGCTGAAGTACGCCTCCGGCACCTCGGCCAAAGAGGCGGTGCTGCGCGAGCCGGCCGGGCTGGTGTGGGCAGTCAACCTCGGATGCGTCGACCTCAATCCGCATCCCGTGCGCTCGGGCGATCTGGAGCATCCCGACGAACTGCGCGTCGATCTCGATCCCATGCCGGGTGTCACCTGGCAACAGATCCTCGACGTGGCGCAGGTGGCCAAAGAGGTGCTCGAAGATCACGGCCTCACGCCGTGGCCGAAGACCTCCGGCTCACGCGGCTTCCACATCTACGCCCGCATCCACCCGCACTGGCCGTACAAGCAGGTGCGGCTCGCGGCCGAGACGGTGGCCCGTGAGGTCGAACAGCGCGCGCCGCAGCTTGCCACCAGCCGGTGGTGGAAAGAGGAGCGCGAAGGCGTTTTCGTCGACTTCAATCAGAACGCCAAGGACCGCACCGTGGCCTCCGCCTACTCGGTGCGCTCGCGTCCGGACGCGCGGGTATCCACGCCCCTGCACTGGGCCGAGGTCCCGGATTGTGCGCCCGAGGCGTTCACCATCAAGACGGTGCCGGCCCGCTTCGCCGAGATCGGCGACCCCTGGGAGGGCATGGACGACGCACCCGGTGACCTCACGAAGCTGCTGACATTGGCCGAGGAACTGGGCCCACCGGAGAAGGCGCCCAAAGGTGCCCGCAAGATGCCGCTCATCGAGGTGGCCCGCACCAAGACCAAGGACGAGGCGCTCGCCGCGCTGGAGACCTGGAAACAACGCCATCCCGGTGTCGCGGCGCGCCTGCAGCCCATCGACGTCCTGGTCGACGGAATGCGGGGGCCCAGTTCCATCTGGTACCGGATCCGGATCAATCTGCAGCACGTGCCCGAAGGGCAGCGCCCGCAGCAAGAAGAGTTGATCGCCGACTACTCCCCGTGGGAGAACTACTCGGGCGCCCAGTTCAGGCCAAGGGAATCTCCTCAGTGAAAGTCTTACTGAAGCGTTAGTCCCTACTCCCAAGTACCTTAAGTTGGCCCCATACCTTGGGTGACACGGTGAAGTGACAGCCACTTCACCAGTCCTCGAGGGGAGGCGCTCCATGGCTACCGCGTTCCGTTATGGCAACCCGGCCGTCGAATGTGCTGGCGCTCAGGTCCGCTCACAATGCCGGCAACTTGCCACCGTTGTCTCGGTGACCGGCGATGTGAGCGCAAAGAATGTCGATGAACTGATCCGGCGGGTCACCCGGTCCGTGATCAGCGAAAAGCCTTACGTTCTCGACCTCAGCGGTGTGACGTCGTTCGCACCGATCGCCATCTCGCTCCTCACTGCCGTGGACGAGGCCTGCCGCCGTACCTCCGACGAATGGATGCTGATCCCCAGCCAGTCGGTGGCGGACATGCTCCAGGCGGGCATCCAGACCCACTTCCCCACTGCCGCTTCGGTTCCCGATGCGCTGCAGTGCTTTTCAGACGCGATGACCGAACGCCGCCGGCTGCTGCCGCTTCTGGCCAAGACCGCTTAGACCTCCAAGGAGTCACCATGTTGATCGACGTTCGTTGGCTCGCTTACCTGATCAAGGGTCGCCACAGGGCCGCACACGCGGGCCGTCCCTGAGATTCACCGGCCATGGGACGGGTAGCCCCGTCCCATGGCTTCTTCCACAACATCTCCTGCACATTCACTGGCCACCGGCCTGGGCGTCGTCAGCATCGGCCTCGGACTGACCGAAGCCCTGGCACCGGGACGCATCACCAAACTCGTAGGCGCGCAAGGTGCCAGCCATTCCATTGTCCGCGCGCTGGGCGTACGCGAAATCGGCCACGGGGCCGCGATTCTGCTCGGATCACCTCGTCTGGTGTGGACCAGGGTCGCCGGCGACGCCCTGGACCTGGCGGTATGGGCCCGCGCAGCGGCCAAGTACCCCCGGGCACGCGGACGGCGGGGGGCGCTGATCGCCCTGAGCCTGGCCGGCATCGCCGCCGCCGATGCCTATGCCGCCGTGCGCACCAACCGCGTTGTCTGACGCATGCGGATCGTCATCACCGGCGCCACGGGCAATGTCGGCACCGCACTGCTGAACCAGCTGGTCCGCTCCGGTGAACACGAGCTGGTTTCAGTGGTGCGCCGCCCGCCGCCACCCGAAGGGGTGTACAGCCAGGTGGCCTGGCATGTGGTCGACCTCGCCACCGCATCCGCTCCGCGCGAGCTGGCCCGCATCTTCGACGGCGCCGACACCGTGGTGCATCTGGCATGGGGATTCCAGCCCACCCGCAACACCGACTATCTCAGGCAGGTAGCCGTCGGCGGCAGCACCGCGGTGCTCGATGCCGCACACCACGCGCAGGTGGCGCAGCTGATCCACATGTCGTCGGCGGGGGCGTACGCACCTGGACGCTACGGACGACGCGTCGACGAGTCCTGGCCCACGACCGGTGTGCAGGCATCGCCGTACAGTCGCTTCAAGTCGACCGTCGAAGCGGCTCTGGACGACTACGAACGCCGCCAGGGTGACCGAGCTGTTCCCATCACGCGCTTACGGCCGGGATTCGTGGTGCAGCGTGTTGCCGCCAGCGGTCTGATGCGCTACGCGTTACCGCCTTTTGTGCCAATGCAATTGGTGCGTCTGCTGCCACTGCTACCCGTCGATCGCCGGCTGTGTTTTCCCGTCATCCACGCCGATGACGTGGCCACCGCGGTGGTTCGGGCCGTCGAGACCCGGGCGACGGGTGCGTTCAACTTGTCTGCCGATCCACCCATCGGCCGCGACGAGATCGCCCACGTCATGGATGCCCGGCCGGTACATGTCCCGTCCGGACTTCTCGGTGCGGTGGTGGACCTGAGCTGGCGGGCGCGGCTGCAACCGGTCGACCGCGGCTGGGTCGACATGATCTTCACGGTTCCGCTGTTGGATTGCGCTCGCGCGCACACCGAGCTGGGCTGGCAGCCCGCATGGTCTTCGACCGACGCCCTGGCGGACCTGTTCGCCGGGATCGCCGACGAAGCGCACACCTCGAGTGCCCCGCTGCGTCCCCGGTCGATGGTGGAGCTGTTGCGCCGGACGGTGTCCGACGGATTGATCTCCCAGCGCAGGCTGCCGTGAAGCCGGCGCGATCCCACGTCCGTCACGTGCTGCCGGTAGCCTTCAGGTCATGAGCGCCGGTCTGTTCGGGCTTCTCGACGACGTTGCCGCGATCGCACGACTGGCGGCTGCGTCAGTCGACGACATCGGTGCCGCCGCGGGACGTGCCACCGCCAAAGCCGCCGGTGTCGTCATCGACGACACCGCCGTGACGCCGCAGTACGTACAGGGCATCGAGCCCAAACGGGAACTGCCGATCATCAAGCGCATTGCCCTGGGCTCGCTGCGCAACAAATTGGTGTTCATCTTGCCGGCCGCGCTGCTGCTCAGTCAGTTCGCGCCGTTCCTGCTCACCCCGATCCTGATGTTGGGTGCCACGTACCTCTGTTTCGAGGGCGCCGAGAAGATCTGGGGCAGGATCGCCGGCCACGACGCGCATGCGACTCCGGTGGCAGCCGCCGGTGAAGACGCCGAGAAGTTCATGGTGACGGGTGCCATTCGCACCGACTTCATCCTGTCGGCCGAGATCATGGTGATCGCGCTCAACGAGGTCGCTGATCAGTCGTTCTTCCCGCGGCTGATCATTTTGGTGGTGGTCGCGTTGGTGATCACTGCCGTGGTCTACGGCGTCGTGGCGGGCATCGTGAAGATGGACGACATCGGGTTGCACCTGGCCCAGCGGAGCTCGGCGTTCGCGCAGAAGGTCGGCCGCGGACTCGTCGCAGCCATGCCCAAACTGCTGACGGCGCTGTCGGTGATCGGCACCGCCGCCATGCTGTGGGTCGGCGGACACATCCTCTTGGTCGGCGTCGACGAACTCGGATGGCATGCCCCGTACGAACTGGTGCACCACGCCGAGGAGGCCGTGCACCACCTCGCCGGCGTCGGCGGTGTGCTGGCGTGGCTGATCAACACCGCCGCCTCGGCGGTGATCGGCCTGGTGGTCGGCGCTCTCGTCGTGGCGGTCATGCACGTCCTACCGTTCGGTAAGAAGAAAGCCGCGCACTAGGACCGCAGCACGGCGGCGGCGGCGTGCACCGCGTCGGTGATGGCCGCGACGGTGGTGCTGTCGAGTTTCCAGCACTGCCAGTACAGCGGAACGTCCAGGTAAGCCTCGGCCAGGCGGACAAAGGAGCCGTCATCCAGCGCCGGGGTGGCCAGTTGCTGCGGGTACATCCCCCAGCCCAGCCCGGCGCGCACCGCCGCGCCGAATCCCTCCGCGGTCGGGATGTAGTGCACCGGTCGTGCGATGTGGCGACGGAAGATCTTGCGGATCAACATGTCCTGTAGAGCGTCGTCGCGGTTCCAGGCCAGCGACGGCGCTTGCGCCACGCTTTCTCTGCTGAGCCCGAGAGCGAAGTGGTCGCTGAGGTAGCCAGGGCTGGCCACCGGGATGTATCGCATCACCCCGAGCGCGTGGGCCCGGCAGCCCGGCACCGCGGTGCGTTCGGTGGTGACTGCGCCCATCGCGGCGCCTTCGCGCAGCAGTCGTGCGGAATGGTCTTGATCCTCGATGCGCACGTCGAGCAGGACGTCCGGCAGGCCGGCCAGGACGGCCGTGAACCAGGTGGCCATCGAATCGGCGTTCACCGCGATGGCCACCCGCGTGCGCTGTACCGATCCGCCTGCGGTCTCGGCGAGCGCTTCGGCCTCCAGAAGAGCCGTCTGCGCTGCCAGCCTCAACAGCGGCACCCCGGCCGCGGTGACCCGGCACGGCTTCTCCCGGACCACGAGAACCTGACCGACCCGCTGCTCCAGCGCCTTGATGCGCTGACTCACCGCCGACGGCGTGACGTGCAGTTTGTCGGCGGCGGCATCAAAACTGCCGAACTCGACGACCGCCGACAACGCCGCCAGCTGATCGGCTCCGAGCCGGTTCTCGTAGTTCTGGGCCATCCGATTCCTCACGTCGCGTGTCACAAGTTCATCACGATCGACATCACGATCATTTAAGGATCCGCGGCAAACTCTGAGAAATCTCAAGCGTTGTGCAGCTTTATTCGCCGTCGGCGTACCCGAAACCCCGGATTGCGGGGAACGTCACTCCCGTTGGGTGTAACGCCCGCCGACGCCGGGAATCCTGCCTCTTCATCCGAAAAGAGTGTGAGTTTCCCGCCTGTACCGTGGTTTTCGGGACGGGGAAGCAACGTTTGTCACCAAAGCGAAAGAGAAGTGATCATGAAGTTCAGTGGCATCTCCGCGCGTCGGCGCATCGCCGCAGCCGCGGCCGGCTGCCTCTTCGGGGGCGTGGCGGCAGCAACCATCGTCGCTCCGACGGCCTCCGCGGCTCCTGATTGCAGCCCGGCCGGCATCAACGGCACCGTCGACTCGGTGACGGTCGCGGCCCAGCAGTACCTGGCCGCACACCCGGGCGCCGGTGGCGTGGTCTCGGCCGCGGTCACCCAGCCGCGGGACGTGGCTGCAGCCAACATCCGCAGCTACTTCACGTCCAACCCGACGGAGTACTACGAGCTGCGCGGCATCCTGGCCCCGATCGGCGACACCCAGCGCGCGTGCAACACCACCGTGCTGCCGCCGTACCTGGCCAGTGCCTACGAGGAGTTCGTCGCGGGCTGACCCCCGCAGCGTGAAACGACCCGTCGCCGCATCCGCGGCGACGGGTCGTCTGCGTTCAGACTCGGTGCGATTCAGACTCTTCGGGCAACAGCTTCAGCCCCGCGACACAGGCCACGATGCCGCTGAGGAACACCAGCTTCCACACCGACGCCGACTCGGCGCCGCTGATCACCGCATAACCGACGGTCAGTGCGGCTCCGAGTCCCGTCCACACGGCGTAGGCGGTCCCGATCGGGATGACGCGCACCGCCCAGCCCAACCCGCCGAGGCTCGCCACCAGCGCCACCGCGAAGACCACCACCGCGGTGGCATCGGTGAACCCTTGTGAATGGCCCAGCGCGGTGGCCCACACCGCTTCGAGTACGGCGCTGATCACCAGCACGATCCACGCCATGGTCAACTCACCACCTTCAGGCCCACGACACTGCCCACCAAGCCGATGAGTAGCAAGCTCCGGGCGGCCGTCGCACGTTCCTCCCCGGTGACGATGCCCCACAGCACCGTCAGGCTGGCGCCGACGCCCACCCACACGGCGTAGGCGGTACCGGTGGGCAGCTGGGTCATCGCATACGCCAGACCGATCATGCTCAAGACCATCGCGACGACGAACACCGCCACCGCACCGAGGCGGCGAAACCCACGCGACGCCGACAGGGCGACGGCCCATACGGCTTCCAGGACTCCCGCGATCACCAGGACGAGCCATGCCATGACAAGACCTCCTTGTGAGTCAGTCTTGTCCGGTGCGGGTACTGCTCCCTCGTCCGCGAGGCCATTTTCCGGCCTCCACGTGCGACGATACACCGGCGTTTCAGGCTCGTCATGTCCTCGAAACACTGTGCAGAACCGGTGCGACGCCGTTTTGTCCCGGCGTGAACGGGGTACGGGCGAGTGGGCGCCCGCCGGCGCGCGCCCGGCGAACCGGAGGTGAGTACGGCCTGTGCAGGCGCTTTGGGACTACATCACCGCGCACCACTCGCAACTGATCTTCGACTCGTATCAGCACGTCAGCGCAGTTGTGCAGAGCGTCATCATCGCCACTGCCGTCGGTGTGGTGATCGGAGTGCTGACCTACCGCAACGCGCTGGCGGCCAACCTGGCGACCGCCACCTCGAGCGTCATCCTGACCGTCCCCGCCTTCGCTCTGCTGGGCCTGTTGATCCCGATGTTCGGGCTGGGGGTGGTGCCCAGTATCACCGCGCTGGTGCTCTACTCGCTGCTGCCGATCATCCGTAACACCATCGTGGGCCTGAACGCGTTGGACCCCGCCCTGGTCGACGCAGCCCGCGGCCTCGGGATGGGCCGGCTCAGCACACTGGGCCGGGTGGAGCTCCGCCTGGTGTGGCCGTCCATCTTGTCGGCGATGCGGATCAGCACCCAGATGTCGATGGGCGTGCTGGCCATCGCCGCCTACGTCAAGGGACCCGGGCTGGGCAACCTGATCTTCGCCGGACTGGCCCGCGTCGGAAGTCCCACCGCCGTTCCGATGGCGCTCACCGGCACATTGCTGATCGTCGTGCTCGCATTGCTTCTCGACGCACTCCTGGTGCTCCTCGGGCGCCTCACGACATCGAAAGGTATTCGATGACAATCCAATCCGAGGTTTCCGGAGTACGCATCGTCCTGGACAACGTCTCCAAGGTGTACCCGAGCGCCGATCATCCCGCCGTCGAGGACGTCTCGATGGAGATCCCCGCCGGCGAGATCGTCGTCTTCGTCGGACCCTCGGGATGCGGCAAGACCACGACGATGCGGATGATCAACCGCCTCAGCGAACCGACCTCGGGCCGCATCCTGATCGGCGACAACAACGCGCTGTCCATCAAGCCCACCGACCTGCGCCGGTCCATCGGCTACTCCATCCAGCAGGCAGGGCTGTTCCCGCACATGACGATTCGGCAGAATGTCGGCCTGGTGCCCGGGTTGCTGCGGTGGGACCGCAAACGGATCGCCGCCCGGGTCGACGAACTGCTGGACCTGGTGGGCCTCGAGCCGTCCCAGTACGCGGACCGGTATCCGCGACAACTCTCCGGTGGTCAACAGCAGCGGGTCGGGGTGGCGCGGGCGCTGGCGGCCGATCCGCCGGTGCTGCTGATGGACGAACCGTTCGGCGCCGTCGACCCGATCACCCGCAGCACGCTGCAGGACGAACTCTTGCGCCTGCAGTCCGAACTGCACAAGACGATCGTTTTCGTGACCCACGATTTCGGTGAAGCGGTCAAACTCGGCGACCGTATCGCCGTGCTCGGGCAGCGCTCGAAGATCCTGCAGTACGACACCCCGCAGACCATCCTGGCCAGCCCGGCCGACGATACGGTGGCCGGCTTCGTCGGATCCGGTGCGTCGCTGCGCCAGCTGGGACTGATGCGTGTCGAGGATGTGGAACTGCGCGCCCATCCCGCCGTGCACCGCGACGACAGCATCGGTCAGGTGCGGAAAACACTGGCCGACAGCGAATTCGACTGGGCAGTGGTGTTGGACGAACGTGACCGGCCGGTGAGCTGGGTGCGTGAGAGCGAACTCGCCCACGCCCAGACTCTCGGCGAGGTCGTCGAATCACTGGACGTCGTGAGCACCCGGTCGACATTGGAGGACGCGCTGGAAGCCATCCTGGCCGAACAGCACGCGTCGGCGGTGGTGGCCGGCGCGGGTAGCCGGTACGCGGGGGTGGTGACCCTGGACACGCTGATCGACACCATCACGGGCCTGCGCGCCGAAGCCGATGCCAAAACCAGTGCCGGAGAGCACGAGTCGTGACGAGCACGGTAGACGCGGAGGCCCCGGCCGCGACACCCGCCGAGCGGCTGCGGCTCTGGGTGCAGCCGGCGCTGGTGCTCATCGTCGCTGCGGCGGTGCTGTTCTGGGCGTTCAACCGCGACCTCACCGCCACCCAGCAGGAGAACATCAACCCGGCCAACGTCGCCACCCTGATCTGGCAGCATCTGCTGATCACCGCCGCCGTGACGGCCATCGTCCTGGCGGTCGGTGTTCCGGTCGGGGTCCTGGTCACGAGGCCGGGGGCAAAGATGTTGCGGCCGTTGTTCATCGGCATCGCCAACATCGGCCAGGCCGCACCGGCAATCGGCCTGCTGGTGCTGCTGTTCCTGTGGACCGCGCAGACGGGCTTCTGGATCGGTGTCCTGCCGATCGCGCTGTACTCCCTGCTTCCCGTCTTGTCGAGCACCATCCTGGGGGTGGACCAGGTGGACCGCGCGTTGATCGACGCCGGCCTGGGACAGGGCATGTCCCGTCAGGCGCTGCTGTTCAGGGTGGAACTACCCCTGGCGGTTCCGTTCATCCTGGCGGGTCTGCGGACCTCACTGGTGCTGGCCGTCGGGACCGCCACCCTGTCGTTCCTGGTGAACGCCGGCGGCCTCGGCATCCTCATCGACACGGGCTACAAGCTGCAGGACAACGTGACGCTGGTGCTGGGCAGCGTGCTGGCCGTCTGCCTGGCCCTACTGGTCGACTGGCTCGGTGGGCTCGCCGAGTTCTACCTCGGCCCCAAGGGGCTGCGCTGATGCGCCGCGCGGGGTGGGCGCTGCTGATGGCGCTGATCTGCGCCGTCAGCCTGTCCGGCTGCGGTCTGGGCGCGGGCAGCACGGTGCCGTTGCGGGTGGGCCCCGGCTCCGTCACACCCGATCCCGAACTGGAAGGTGTGGCGATCACCGTCGGCTCCAAGGAGTACACCGAGCAGGTGATCATGGGCTACATCCTCGAGTACACCCTGGCCGCGGCGGGCGCCGACGTCCGCGACCTGACGGGCATCGTCGGTTCCCGCAGCACCAGGGAAGCTCAGCTGTCCGGCCAGGTGGATGTGGCCTACGAATTCACCGGAAACGCCTGGATCAACTACCTGGGCCACGAGAAACCGATTCCCGACACCCGCGAGCAGTTCGAAGCGGTGCGTGACGAGGACCTCGAGCGCAATGACATGGTGTGGCTGGAGCCCGGCCCCATGGACGACACCTACGCATTGGCCGCCAACAGGGCGACCGTGGAACGCACTGGTGTTCAGACACTTTCGCAGTACACCGAGCTGGTGCAGCGTGATCCGGGGGCCGCCAGGACGTGTGTGGACACCGAGTTCCGGGCCCGTCAGGACGGCTTTCCCGGCATGGCCGCGGCCTACGGCTTCGATCCGGCGCGGGTGCCGACACCGATTCTGCAGGTCGGAATCATCTACCAGGCCACCGCAGACGGGAACCAGTGCGATTTCGGCGAGGTGTTCACCACCGACGGCAGGATCGCCGCGCTCGATCTGGTGGTGCTCACCGATGACAGGCAGTTCTTCGCGCACTACAACCCCTCGGTGACCATGAAGCGCGAGTTCTTCGAGGCACATCCGCAGATTGCCGAAGTAACCGCCCCGGTGACCGCCGCACTGACCAACGAGGCGATCATGGACATGAACAAACAGGTCGACGTGGACGGGCGCGACCCCAGCGTGGTCGCCCGCGACTGGATGGTGGCCAAGGGTTTTGTGACCGATCCCTGACCATTCGTCACCGATCGTTGAGACCGGCCCCTGTGGGTATCCGGCTGCCATGAGCAAGGATTTCAAGAAGGGCGACAAGGTCACCTGGCAAAGCCACGGCAGCACCGCCGAGGGGACCGTCGAGGAGAAGATCACCTCGGATACCACCGCCGCAAAACGCACCGTCCGCGCGTCCAAAGACGATCCCCAGTACCGGGTCAAGAGTGACAAGAGCGGCAAGGACGCTGTGCACAAGCCCGAAGCGTTGAAGAAGAAGTAGAACGCAGCGATGGCCGTCAGCAATCACCAGGACACCTGGAACGACTTCAAGAACGCGGTGAACATGACCGCCTCGGAACTCGAGAAGTGGCTCGACACCGACGATTCCAAGAAGGTGGGCCAGAAGTCCGACGGCGGCGAGTCAACCGGCCACCAGAGCGGCCGCCACATCGTCAGGATCCTCGAGAAGGCGAAAGCCGACCTCACCGACGCCGATTACGCCCACATGCGCACCGTCGTCGGGTACATCAAACGCCATCTCGCACAGGGTCCTTCACACGATGTCGAGAACAGTGCCTGGCGGTATTCGCTGATGAACTGGGGTCACGACCCGGTCAAGAAGTCGTGATCACCGGCCTCAGGCCCCTCGGCTCTCCGTCATCGCCTTGAGCGCCCGCGACCGTTCGCGGGCGGTCATCGCCCCCCACACCCCGAAGCGCTCCGGCACCTGCAGCGCGTGGTCGCGGCAGGTCGCCAGCACGGGGCACGTGCGGCAGACACGTTTGGCCTTCTCCTCGCGTTCCCGCAGCGCCTGACCGCGGTGATCGTCGGGGAAGAAGACGTGTGCCGGGTAGGCGCGACACCGCCCCTGCAACTGCCACTCCCAGTCCGACTCGAGTGCCTTGGGCAACCGTCCCTCGTCCGGTCGGCATTCGCTGCTCAACGGTGTCCTCCCCACAGCTCCGGTATCGGGCACACCCATCGTCACGTCGATCGGCCGTCGGACCTACACATCTGCTCGTGGTGAATTTTGGAACGGCCGGGCGAACTCAGGTGCGCGCCGGGGTAGCGGCGAACTGATCGGTGATGGCCTGGCAGAAGGCCGGCAGATCGTCCGGGGACCGGCTGGTGATCAGGTTGCCGTCGATGCAGACCTGTTGATCGACCACCGTCGCGCCCGCGTTGCGCAGGTCGGTGCGGATGCTGGGATACGACGTCAGCGTCCGGTCGCGGACCACGTCGGCTTCGACCAGCGTCCACGGTCCATGGCAGATGGCGGCCACCGGTTTGCCCGAGCGGACGAAATCGCGGACGAAGGCCACCGCGGACTCTTCGAGACGCAGTTTGTCCGGATTGACCGTCCCGCCCGGCAGCACCAGACCGTCGAACTCGTCGACCCGGGCGTCGCCGACCACGCGGTCCACCGCCACTGTGCCTGCGGGCTCGAGGTCGTGGTTGAAAGCCTGGATCTCATCCGGCTTGATGGACAGCAACTCGACCTGTCCGCCCGCCGCGACCACGGCGTCTCGCGGTTGTTCGTACTCGATCTTCTCGACTCCGTCGGCGGCCAGAATGGCGATCTTGCGGCCCTGCAGTTCGTTCGGCATCAGAGTTCATCCTTTCCTCGACTACGCGAGGGACTACCCGCAGCACTGGTGTCGAATCGCACGGGCGTGAGCGGCGAGCTAACGGGTAACCGGTTGTGATGTTCGTCGCCGTAGCGCTGCGTGACTGGCGCGCGCTAATGCAGTGGTGACAGCATGGAAACACAGTCGTAACACATCCAGGTCGTGGTTAGAGGTCCCATCGATGCGGCATTCATCCTTCGTCTCGCGCTGCCGGTGGTTCGTCCGCGCCCTCGGGCGTAACCCACTGCTGCGGCCCAGCGACCGCATGGAAGCCCTCGCCGTCGTGATGGTGTTCGTGGTTGCCCTCCTGGCCATTCCCTTTGCGTCACAAGCGGGCGACAACACCTACGACGCACGCATGCGCATCATCGACGAACAGCTGCGCACCCGGCATTCGGTCGAAGCCGTCGCCGTCGGCAACAGCGGCGCGGCCGCACCCGGGCGCTACAACCGTCCCGGCCCGGTTCGCGCCGAATGGCGTGAGGGCACCGAGGTCCGCAGCGAGATGATCACCAGCCCGGTCGCCGTCCGCAAAGGTGACCCCCTGACGGTCTGGGTCGACACCACCGGTGCGGTGGTGCCTGCTCCGGAGACTCCTCAGGTGGCCAGTTCCATTGCCGCGGGCAGGACGTGGACCGTGTGGCTGGGTTCGGTGGGCCTGACGATCCTGTTGGCGTGCGCGGCCCGATGGGCACTTGACCGGGCGCGCGCCCGGTCGTGGGAACGTGAGCTGCTGCTGTTGACCCACAACGATGACGGCTGGGCCAACCGCCACACCTGAGCTGTCATCTCAGTCCAGGCCACGAGCGGTCAACGCTTCGGCGAAACCGTCGGCCGTGCGCAGGGCGGCCACCACCACCGGTGCCACCACGATTCGCGGTGAGAAGCGCAGCCCACGGGCCCGACGGGCCTCTTCGACCTGACGTACGGTCTCCACCATCAGCGGGATCGCCCGGATCGTCAGCGCCAGCGCCAGCGCCACCTGCTCGACCGGAAATCCGAGGCGCCCCAACGGCCGCATCGCGGCGGTGAGCGCGGCCAGCATGTCGGTGGTCCGCGTGGTGGCGGTGACGACTGCAGCCAGAGCCACTGACAGCAGCAGGATTCCGCACACCACCACGGCACGATGCCAGTCGGTGAACAGCAGTTGGAAGCCGAACACGAACGCCACCACCCACAGCACCGGACGCAATTGTGCTGCCGCGGTGCGCACGCCGATCCGGGCGACGGCGTACAGCCCCAGCACGCCGACAGCGGCGGCACCGAGCCGCAGGGGTGTATCGACGAGCACCGTCATGAGCGCGATCACCGCGCCGAGACCGACCAGTTTGATGCCCGCGGGCAGCCGGTGCAGCGGCGTCGTTCCCGGTTGGTAAACCCCCAGCACGGTCATGTCATCAGCGCCCGGTAGGCCGCCAGCGCCACCGACGGCGTGTCATCGGCGACCACTTCCCCGTCCTCGAGAACGAGGACGCGGTCGAAGTCGTCGACCAGATCGAGGTCGTGGGTGACCACCACCAGTTGGGTGTCCAACGTGGCGAAGGCCGCCCGCAGCATGCGCGCGTTACGCAGGTCGAGCAGCGTCGTCGGCTCGTCGGCCACCACGATCTGCGGGTCGGTGACCAGCACGCTGGCCAGGGCGAGAAGCTGTTTCTGCCCACCGGAGAGCAGGTGCGCGGGGTGGTGGGCGTGCCCGGCGAGACCGAATCGCTCGAGCACCTGTCGCGTCCGGTCGGCGCGCTCGCCGCGGCTGAGGCCGTGGCGCGACAGCGACAGCTCGATGTCCTCGGCCACGGTCGGCATCAGGATCTGCCGGTCGGGGTCGGTGAACACAAATCCGACGGCGCGGCGCACCTTCCGGGCCGCTCGCCGCGTATCGAGTCCGTGAACTCGTACCGTTCCGCTGTCGGGGACCACCAGCCCGTTGATCATCCGGGCGAGTGTCGACTTACCGCTGCCGTTGGCGCCCACCACGGCAATCCGGTGTTCGGCCAGCGCCAGCGAAACATCTTTGAGGACAACCCGTTCCCCGAACGAGTGACTGACCCGGTCGAAGACGATGCCGGTGCCGTCAGGTGCCGGCACGACGGTCACGCCACGGGGTGATGAGGCCGGGCCGGGCCCGGTGCACCTGTGCGGCCACGAACGCGGCCACCACCGCTTTGGCGAGATCGCCCGGGATGTAGATGCCATTCGTCGACAGGGCCGCCCACCAGGACATGTCGGTCCGGATCATGAGGCCGACGGTGCCGAAGGCGTAGATCACCACCATGCCGCCGACGACGTTGATCAGGATGCCCCAGAACACTCGGTAGCGCGGGATCATCAGCGCGGTGAGTGCGCCGATGACGATCACCGCGGGCAGCCAGCCGACGAAGAATCCGGCCGTCGGCGAGGCCAGGGACACCAACCCGGTGCGGGCGCCGGCGAGGATCGGCAGGCCGGCGATGGCGAGAATCGCGAACAAGGCGACTGCCAACGCGCCCTTGCGCGGTCCGAGGATCGCGCCGGCCAACATCACCCCGAGGGTCTGCAGGGTGATCGGTACGCCGCTGGGGCCGATGGTGAGGGTGCCCGGCAGCCCGAGGGCGGCGATCAGGGCGGCGAAGACCGCGGCTTGGGTCAGGTCGGCGGGCGTGACGGCCGCCCGTTGTAGCCACGATGGTCCGGTCTGCATTCGAGGCATTATCGTCGCCCGGCCGTGCGCCGGGGACCGCGCCCTCCCCTCGCCGCGGTGCACCCGGGGCAAGCAGGCCGCCGCCGGGGGCGATCCAGGCCGAGCGGGGTTGCCTCTACCGGCTAGCTGGAATAGCTGATTCCGACTAGCGGTTGCGCAGGGTGGATGCCAGCGTCGATGTGCCAGCACGCCGTTCGCGGGAGTCTTGTTTCACTCATCAAGTCCTGCGAAAGGTACGAGCATGCGAAGCCCGTTCAGCGAGAAGTCAACCAAGCGGATGGCGAGCGGATTGGGCGCGGCCGCAGTGGCTTTCGCCGCCCTGGCCGGACCCCAGGCCGCCGGCGTGGCCGTTGCGGCTCCGTCACCGGCGTGTCCCGATGTCGAAGTGGTGTTCGCGCGCGGCACTTTCGAGGCACCCGGCGTCGGCGACACCGGCCAGGCGTTCGTCAACGCCCTGACCTCTCGCCTCCCCGGCAAGTCCGTCGATGTTTACGCCGTGAATTACCCTGCCTCGCTTGACTTCCAGGCCGCAGCCAATGGCGTGGCGGACGCCAGCAACAAGATCGAGTCGGTGGCGGCAAGCTGCCCGACCACCGATATCGTGCTCGGCGGTTACTCACAGGGCGCAGCGGTGGCCGGCTACACGACGTTCGACGCCGTGCCAGCGGGGTTGAATCTGCCCGCCGGACTGGGGCCGATGCCGCCCGCCACCGCCTCGCACGTTGACGCGGTGGTGCTCTTCGGCACCCCGGACACCTGGTTCCTGAATCTGGTGGACCGCTCCGCTCCGCCGATCACCGTCGGATCGCTGTATTCGGCAAAGACACTGCAGCTGTGTGCGCAGGGCGACCCGGTGTGCTTCCCCGGCGGCTTCGATCGGGCGGCCCACAGTTCGTACAAGAACAACGGCATGGCCGACCAGGCCGCGGACTTCGCCGCCCGGTCGATCGGTGGTTCCGCAGCGGCTTCCGGGGTTTGATCGACACCATAATTGTCGTTCGCGCAAAACCAGAGTGAAATTTGTTTGTTAGTGAGGTTTATTCAAACCGTTATCTGGCAAATCTTTAGCCAGCGACCACACCGGCCGCCCGGATCCCACAGCGATGTTTTCCACCTCTGAATAGGACACTCCCATGAATACCGTCCTCTATTTCAGCCCGAATGGTGTCGCCTACGAAACCCGCGCGTTCACCAGGGCTGACATCTCCGAACTGGTCACCGATCACGGCCTGGAAAGCCTCACCAGTGCCGACCGGCAATTCGACTTCTGGTTCGCCCCGACCACTCGGGGATGCCAACGCCGCGTCAATCGCAGCGCCACGGAAATGCTGCTGGCAACCACTAAGTTCGATGCCAAGACAGTCCCACTGCTGCGCGGTGCGGTGGTGATCGCCACCCACGATTCCGAGGGCGATCTGGACGGATTGAGCTGGCGGCAACTCGACCTCCTGGCCAAACGCCTGCACGCCCTGACCCGTAGGGACAGCCGGGCCCTGAGCCGTCGTATCGGGCACGACATCGAGCGCCGGCAGAAGACCCGCACTCCGCAGCCCGCACCCCGGCGTCCGGTGCACGCCGGCGGCCTCACCCCACGCTGAATTCCGCCCACCGCGAACAGCGGCGTCGCGACGGTGGATAACGCGTGATGATGGCCCCATGGGCCAGGTCACCCGCATTCACGCGGACCGTCGATCGCAGCCGGCTCCCGAACCGGAGCCGCTGTGGCGGGAACTGCTCGGGCGTCGGCTGCGGGCCACGCGTGAACACCGAGGCGACCGGCTGGTGGACGTCGCCGAGCGCGCCGGGGTTTCCCCGCAGTACCTCTCCGAGATCGAACGCGGCCGCAAGGAGCCGTCGAGCGAAATGATCGCGGCGGTGTGTGGAGCCCTGGAGATCAACCTGATTCGCCTACTCGGCGCGATCTCGGCCGACCTGAGTCGCCCCACCGCCCGGCCGTCGTCCGGCCCGGTGCTGCTGGCCGCTTAACTCCGCTCCTGCAGGACACGGTCGGCCAGGCCGTACGCCACCGCTTCGTCCGCGGTGAAGACCCGGTCGCGATCGGTGTCATGGCGCAATTGCTCGAGTGCCCGCCCGGTGTGCCGCGCCAGGATGGTCTCCAGCTGATTGCGCACCCGCACCACCTCGTCGGCCTGCAGGATCAGATCGGGAATGGTCCCGCGCGACTGGGCCGCCGGCTGGTGCAGCACCACCCGGCTGTGCGGCAACACCGATCGGCGACCGGGTGTGCCCGCAGCCAGGAGTACCGCACCCGCAGCCACGGCCTGCCCGATGCACGTGGTGGCCACGGGAGCCTTGATGAAACGCATCGTGTCGTAGACCGCCAGCATCGCCGACAAGTCGCCGCCCTCGGAATTCACATACAGGCTGATCTCCTGCTCGGGATTGTCCGCCTCCAGATGTAGCAGCTGAGCGATCAGTGCGTTGGCCACCCCGGAATCGATGGCGGTGCCCAGATAAACGATGCGCTCGGTGAGCAGATGCGAGTACACGTCCATGATGCGCTCACCGGAAGTGCTGCGCGCGATGACATTCGGGATCGTGTAGGTGCTCATGCGCTGATCCCGAACGATGACCTGTGGGCGGGGACGATCTGGCCGAATTCGGTCACCACCCGGTCCACGAAACCGTATTCGCGGGCCTGCTCGGCGGTGAACCACCGGTCGTGCAAGGAGTCGGTGAAGATGCGTTCGACGTCCTGGCCGGTATCGGCGGCTATCAACCCCAGCACGGTATCTCGGGTATGCCGGAGATCGTCGGCCTGAACCTCGACCTCCACTGCCGAACCGGCGATACCCGACGAACCCTGATGCATGAGGATGCGGGCGTGGGGCAGCGCGAACCGTTTGCCCGGCGTTCCGGAGGACAACAGGAACTGCCCGGCGCTGCACGCCAATCCGAGCGCCAGCGTGCTCACATCGCAGGGCACCAGGCGCATCACATCGCGGATGGCCAGCATGGACGGCACCGATCCGCCGGGTGAGTGGATCCACAACGCGATGTCCTGATCGGAGTCCGTCGCCAGCGAGAACAGTTGGGTGACCAGAACGGTGCCATTGTCGTCGTCGAGCGCGCCGTCGAGGACGAGCACACGTTTGCGAAACAGATCGTCACGCAGTTGTTGGCTGAACAGTCGGGGTTTGTCGTCGGTCATGGTGTCGACACTGCCGCAGCTGTGGGCGTTTTCGCCGCCCACGCTGCTGTGGGCAGAACCGAGCGCCCTTCTACAGTGGTCACAGGGCCTCACAGGGGAGCAGCGGATGACATCGGCGGGCACATCGACATCGTCCACCTCGACATGGGCACCCTTGCGATCGCCGGTCTATCGCGCCCTGTGGATTGCGCAGCTGGTTTCCAATCTCGGTACCTGGATGCAGACCGTGGGCGCGCAGTGGATGCTCGTCGAGGACCCGCGCGCCGCGGTCCTGGTGCCGTTGGTGCAGACCGCCACCACGCTGCCGGTGATGCTGCTGGCCCTGCCGTCGGGTGTGCTGGCCGACCTCATCGACCGGCGCCGACTGCTCATCGCCACCCAGGGGGCGATGGCCGCGGGCGTGGGTCTGCTCGCCTCGTTGACGGGTGCCGGGTTGACCACTCCGGCGGTGCTGCTGACGTTGTTGTTCCTGGTCGGCTGCGGGCAGGCGCTGGTGGCGCCCGCCTGGCAGGCGATCCAGCCTGATCTCGTTCCCGCTCAACAGATTCCGGCCGCCGCTGCGCTGGGCAGCATGAGCATCAACCTGGCGCGGGCCATCGGGCCCGCGATCGCCGGTGTACTGGTGTCCCTGTCGGGCCCGACGCTGGTCTTCGCTCTCAACGCCGTGTCCTTCGCCGGGATCGTGATCGTGCTCGTCTCCTGGCGACGGCCACCGGTCGAGCAGAACTATCCGCCCGAGCGGGCGCTGGCCGCCCTCAGCGCAGGCGGGCGTTTCATTCGCAGCTCACCGATCGTGCGGCGGATCCTGTTGCGCGCGGCGTTGTTCATCGCACCGGCCAGCGCCCTGTGGGGGCTGCTGCCCGTGGTCGCGGCCAGTCAGCTTGGGATGTCATCGTCGGGCTATGGGTTGTTGTTGGGCGCTCTCGGAGCCGGGGCGGTGCTCGGCGCGTTCCTGCTTTCACGATTGCGGACCCGGTTCGGCCAGAACATATTGCTGACGGCCGGTGCAGCGGGATTCGCGGTCACCACCCTGGTGCTGGCGCTGGTACCGAACTTCGTCGCTGTGCTGGTGGCCTTGCTGGTGGGCGGCGCCTCCTGGTTGCTGTCGCTCTCGACACTCAATGCCTCGATGCAACTGAGCCTGCCGTCGTGGGTTCGTGCCCGTGGATTGTCGGTGTATCAGCTGGTCTTCATGGGCGGGCAGGCGGTGGGGTCGCTGGTGTGGGGTCTGGTCGCCGGAGCCACCACCAGCGTCACCAGCCTGGTGATCAGCGCGGGATTGTTGGTGATCTGCGGGTTGTCCTCGCTGTGGTGGCCGCTGCACGCCAAGACCGGCGACCTGGACCTCACACCGTCATCGCACTGGCCCGAGCCCAACCTGATCTTCGACCCCGAACCGCTCGACGGGCCGGTGCTGGTGATCACCTCGTACCACGTCGCCCCGGCGGACGAGGACGCATTCCTGACAGCCATGGACGTCCTGGGCCGGTCCCGGCAACGCACCGGCGCGGCACAGTGGCGGCTGTTCCGCAGCATCGAGCACGAGTCGACGTTCGTCGAGACGTTTGTCGTGCGGTCCTGGGGTGAGCACATGCACCAGCACTACACCCGGCTCACAGGTCAGGACCGGCTGATCGAGGAGGCCGTCGAACGGTACACCGACGGTGTGCCGGTCTCCGAGCATTATCTGGCGGTACGCGGCAGGCGGTAGCGCTCAGGCCGCAACCTCTGAATTGGTTTGTGCCGCCTCGTCTCTCAGCGTGGGCAGGCTGATCGACATACCTTCGACCGTGATCGAACCCCAGTTGTAGAAGTTGAAGAACTTGACCGACGACGTGACGATCTGCACTGTCACCGACTGGCCCGGCTGGAGCGTGTGGGCCACCTGCTCCAGCGAGTACGTCACGGTGTGGGTCTTTCCGTCCAGCACGACGGGGATCGGGGTGGCGTGATTACCCAAAACCAGACCTGTCTCGTCATCGACGATCTGTGCGTACACATGCTCGGCGGTGCCGGTGCCGGAATAGGTCAGGGTCAACGTCGGGGCCCCCACCACGTAGGTCAGCCTCTTGGCATCCGGAACGCGGAGGTTCACGGCATTGGTGGCGGCCGAAGCCGTGGGCAGGCCGAGCAGCGCTTGGATGGGGTCCTCTCGGAGGATCAGCCAGTTCGGGCCCGACCCGCCGAGGAACGGGATGTAGGGCAATGTCTTGCTCCCGGTCGAACGGGCCACGATCGGTGTCTGGTCCTTCTGCGCCGGGTAGGTCTCCGATTCGTGCCAGGTGCCGAGCTGGTCAACCCATTCGAACTGCGGTCCCACGTCGGACGCTTTGTCGTTCCTGACGTAGCGGTCCAGCCAGTCCAGCGTGCGATCGAGCACGACGTCGCCGCGGGGATCGTCGCTGAGGCAGGCGCCGTGGCCGCCGCAGTACCAGATGACCTTGGTGGTGGTGCCGGCCTTGATGAGTTGGCGGGCAACAACATCGGCTTGATCGAGGGTGAACAACGTGTCGACGGTGCCCTGGATCAACAGCGTGGGCGCGGTGATGTCCTTGATCTGGTCCTGATACCCGAGGTCGGTCACGAGGTCGATATCGGACTGCTGGGCGGTTCCGAACAGCACCCCCATGACGGCCACCGGGAAGATGCGCGGATGTTCGCGGGCCAACGTCAACAGCAGCACCGACGGTAGCAGGGTGCCCCAACTGCTGTTGACCGCGCCGCGCGGGAACAGCACGTCCACCAGACTGTTCCACGCGATCGTCGGAACGATCGCATCGACGCGGTGATCGATTGCGGCAGTGGCCAATTGGATTCCGCCGCCATACGACGCGCCCACCATTCCGATTCGCGGATCGTAGTCGGCGTCGATTTGCGCTTCCGGCAGCGATGCCACCCAGCTGATGATCGCCGAGACGTCGCGTCCCTCCAGATCCGGCGAGTTCAGATGCATCACCCCGCCGGAATGCCACTCCCCGCGCGGATCCCAGGTCACCACGTTGTACCCGGCGCCGCGCAGGGCACCCACGCCGATCACATCGTTGGGCAGCAGGCCGTCCCACTCCAGGTCCAGTGTCGTCGCTCCCGGCAGTCCCAAGCCGGGGCCGTTCAGCACGGTCGGCGCTTTATCCCCCGCCTCGAGCCCCCGCGCCGGCATGAAGTTGACGTAGATCTCGGTGCCGTCGAAGGAGGTCACCCGCACCGTACGCGGCCGAGGCGCCCCGGGTGGCGCGTCATGGTCGATCGGCCATCCGATCAACGGATGCAGGGCCTCGCCGACGAGCGGGATGGCATGGATGAATTGGACGATCGGCGTCACGATGAGCCGGCCCGCGACCGGAATGGTCTGCAGCCACTGCAACGGCGCCACGACCTCGGTGACCTCGACATCCGTCGGGACGGGGTAGGACTTCTCGGTGACCTCCCGGCCGGCGCCGACCACCGGCAGAACCAGCGACACCGCTGCCGGGCTGTCGGGTTCGTCGTCCCGCAGGGGGTGCTCCACCGTCGTGCTGTCGAGTTCAGTGGCGACAACCTCGGCCGGTTCGTCGGCGGCGGTATCGACCGGTTCCTCGGCGGCGTCCTTTTCGACAGCGGGTTCGCCGTCGTCCGCCTGTTCGACCGCGCGCTCGCGCTCGGTGTGCCCCCGGGCCGTCTTGCGGTCTTTCCTGCGTTCGCCGGCGTCCGTGTCGTCCTCGTCGGCTTTCGGATCCGGATCCTCCTGAGCTTTCGTATCGCTCTTGGTCGTGTCGTGATCCCTCTTGTGCTCCCGCTTGTCCGAGGACGGCTCCTGCTCGGCGCTCGCGGACGACGACGTCGACCCGGCTGAGGTCGCGTCCTCATCGGCCGCCGCGACCGCGGCCCCGGTGAATATCGCCGCCCCGATCCCGAGCGCAACCGCCAACCCACCGACGCGTCCTACGTATCTCCCCGCTCCCATCCTTAGTGCCTATCAAGCCGGCACTACCTCGCGGGACACTTTCGCGAATCTGTCAACGGTGAATTCGGCCGGGCCGTCCGGTACCGTGAGGGCACCGGAAGTAAAAACGTGGGTCCGCCCCCGGCCGTGAGTGCTACGGCGGCGGGTGCACGCGCACACACGGTCTCGCCTGAGCCGTCACTTCTTCACATCGAAGAAGGGCTCAGATGCACATCAATTCATCCCGTCGCTCAGCCATGCCCGGATCACTTCGCGAGGTGTGGGTCGCCCTCACCGGGCTCTCGGCGGTGTTCCTGGTCGAGATGCTCGACAACTCGATTCTCAACCTCGCGCTGCCCACCATCGGAGGCGAACTCCGCGCCAGCACAACAGCTTTGCAGTGGGTCACCGGCACCTACGCTGTCGTGTTCGGCGGATTGATGCTGGCATTCGGCGCGGCGGCGGACCGGTTCGGGCGCCGCAGGATCATGCTGTCGGGTTTGGCGTTGCTGGGGGCAGCCAGCCTGGCCACCGCCTTTGTCGCCACCGTCGAACAGCTCATCGCAGTCCGGGCGGTCATGGGTCTGGCCGCCGCGATGACAACGCCGGGATCGCTGGCTCTGGCTTTTCGTCTGTTCGACGATGACCGACTCCGGATCCGTGCCACCACCCTGATCTCCACGGTGGGCCTGGTGGGGCTGGCGGTGGGGCCCACCGTGGGCGGGTTCGTGCTCGCCTACGCTCCGTGGCAGGCCCTGCTGCTGATCAACGTGCCGATCTCGGTGTTGGCGTTCCTCGGCATCCGCAATGGCATTGCCGCGGACACAGCCGGCGACCTGCACCGTCAGCCGATCGATGGCGCTGGAGCCTTGTTCGGTACCGCAACGATTGGCCTCGCGCTGATCGCTCCGACGTGTTTTGTGGATGCGGGCGCACGAACATGGTTGCCCTGGGTCACGACGATCGCCGCCATCGCGGTCGGCACCGTGTTCGTTGTTCACCAACGGCGTTCGCGTCAACCGCTGTTGGACTTCGCGCTCATCGCTCGCCCGTTGGTGTCGAGCGGTTTGCTGTTCAAGGCCGCCACCGCGCTGGCGACCGCGGGCCTGAGCTACCTGGTGACGCTGCAGCTCCAACTCGACTGGCAGTGGACGGCGGCGCAGACAGCCCTCGCCATGCTGCCCCAGGTGCTGGTCCTCTTCGCCGGCGGCGCTGTGATCGGTCCGCTGGTCACCCGTGTGGGTCTCGAGAAGGCGGCTTGGCTCAGCGCCGTTGCCGTGGTGTGCGGGCTGGCGGTGTACGCGCTGCTGGGCAGGTTCGGCTATGTGTGGGTGGCAATTTCACTTGCGCTGGTCGCGGCGGGTATGCGCGTGGTGGGAGTGGTGGCCGGCAACAACGTGATGCGGGGCCTGCCGGCCGATCGCACCACCATCGGTGCCGCGTTGATCGACACCGCCGGTGAGGTTGCCATCGGAGTGGGAATTGCCGTCAGCGGCACGATCCTGGCTGCGGTGTTCACCGGCGATGTGGCGGCGTCCACCTGGAACACCGTGCAGGCGAGCCAGTTTCGTCAGGCGATCACCTGCGCCGGTCTCGCGCTGACCGCCTTGGCCGCCGCCCTCGTCGGATGGGGGAGCTTTCGCGCCCGCCGCGCCGCCGACCGGCCGCAGTGCTGATCTGGGCAGTCGGCTACTTCAGCGACGCCCGGAGATCGGCGTCGGCGGCTTTGAGTACGTCGGCGGCCACTTCGATGCCCTCGATCCGGCCGAGTTCGGTGTCCTCGTGCTCGATGTTGACCATCATCTCGGGGTCGACGTCGTGCAGAGCGCGCAGGAATTCGGTCCAGTAGGCGGTGTCATGCCCCTTCCCCAGTGCGACGAAATCCCACGCCGAATTCTTCGGCCACTCGTTGGCCCATTCGTCGCCACCGAGGTTGGTCCGCGCTTCGTCGGGCCGCAACCGACGGAAACTGTTGTCCAGCACACCGTTGAGGGCCGCATGCTCGGCGTTGACCCGGACGTCTTTGGCGGCGGCGTGGACCACCAGGTCGCCGAGGTGCCGGACGACGGCGACCGGATCCATCTGCTGCCAGAACAGGTGGGAGGCGTCCAGTTCGACACCGACGTTGGTGGCCCCGGTCAGCTCGACCAGCTGCTGGATGGACGCGCTGTTGAAGACGATGTTCTGCGGATGCAGTTCGAGAGCCACTTTCACATCGTGATCGCGCGCCAGCCGGTCGGTTTCGCGCCAGAAGTCCGCGGCCACCTTCCACTGATGGTCCAGGACATCCAAGGCGGCTGAATTCCAGGCGTTGACAATCCAATTCGGCCGGGTGGCACCGGGCTCCCCACCGGGAAGTCCCGACATGGTGACCACCCGGTGCTGACCGAGCCGCTGCGCCAACCGGATGGAACGGCGGACGTCTTCGGCATGCTTGTCGCCGATGGCCGGGTTGGGGTGCAGCGGGTTGCCGTTGCAGTTCAAGCCGGCGATCGACACCCCGGTCCCCTCGAAGATCCCGAGGAAGTCGTCGCGCGCGGTATCGCTGTCCAGGATGTCGTCCATGGCCGGTACGTGCACCGCGGGCAGGAACCCTCCGGTGTTGATCTCGATCCCGGTCAGACCGAGACCGGCGATGACGTCGATCGCTTCGGGCAGCGACCGGTCGTGCAGGATCGCGTTGTAGAGGCCCAGTTTCATGATCAAACCCTTCTGAATTGGTGTTGAGGTCAGAGGACCTTGACGACCGCACCGCCGGAGGCGGCCGATTCCGCGACTGCCGCCACCACGCGCAACCCGTGCAGACCGTCCTCGAAGCTGGGCAGTGGCCCGAGATCGCCTGTCCCGGCGATCTGGTCGAGGAAGGCACGGGTCTGGTAGACGAACAGGTCGGCTACGCCGTGCCCGACGCCGCCGGCGTCCATCGGCAGGCCGCCACGGATGTAGGGGTGCTCAGGCCCGATCAGCACTCGGCGGGGGCCGCTGAGTTCAGAACGCACGTCGTCGGCCGAGAGAGCGAATTCACCGGCGCGGTGCAGATCCCAGGCGGCAGAGCCTTTGGAGGCGAACAGCTCGAAAGCCAGTCCGTCCGGCAGGTTGTGTGCCACGCGGGAGGCCGAGAACGTTCCTGCAGCGCCGTTGTCGAACCGCGCGGTGAACGTGGCCAGGTCTTCGTTCTCCACCGGCGCGGTCTCGCCGCTCACCGCGCCTTTGGTGTGTCCGTACGTCACGCCCACCGGAACCGGGCGCTGCTTGATCAGCGTTGCGAACGTCGCGCCACTGACTTCGGTGATGGGCCCGCACAGGAACTCGGCGAGATCCAGCAGGTGGCTGCCGACGTCGGCGAGTGCGCCGGTTCCTGGCCCGCCGCGGTAACGCCAGGTGATCGGCGAGGTGGGATCGAGCGCGTAGTCGCACCAGTAGTGGCCGTTGAAGTGGACCAGTTCACCGATGGTGCCCGCGGCGAGTTCGCGACGGATCGCCTCGACGGCCGGAGACCGGCGGTAGGTGTACCCGACAGCGGTCACCCGATCGGACTGCTCGGCAGCGGCGACCATGGCCTCCGCGTCGGCCAGCGACCCGGCCAGGGGCTTCTCGCACAGCACATGTTTGCCGGCGGCCAGCAGACCTTCGACGATCTCGCGGTGCAGGTGATTGGCCACCACCACACTCACCGCGTCGATGTCGGGCGCCTCGGCGATGGCCCGCCAATCGTATTCGGCCCGCTCATAGCCGTACCGCTTGGCGGTGTCGTCGGCCACCGCTGCGTTGCTGTCCGCGATCGCCACCAGCCTGACATCGGGGCGATCAGTGCCGAACACGGTGGTAGCGGTGCGGTAGCCGGCGGCGTGCGCGCGCCCCGCCATGCCTCCGCCGATGACGGCGACGCCGATCGTTCCCTGTCCCATGGTTGCACTCCAGTCTGGATTCATTCGGTCTACTAGACCGGTCTAATTTGCCAACTATGGAGGGTCTACCGTCCGGTGTCAAGCGTCAAATTCGTTGTGAGCGCTCTCGATTGACCAGGGAAAGGCCGCGGTTCAAACGGGACGCCCTGCATTTGAATGTACATATGACTTTACAAATTACTTTCGCGCGTTAGTCTATGTGCATGTGACGGGCATCACCGCCGCCAGTCGGCACCAGAGATCCCGCAGGCCAAGCAACGGAGGACCCTGACATGACTGCACATGCGGACTCGGCGTCGGAAGCCGAGCTACCACCCCTGACAGAAGGCCCCCACCGGCGCCGGATCGGGCTCATCTCCATCGTCGCCTGTCTGGGCGGCCTCCTGTTCGGCTACGACACCGGCGTCGCCAACGGCGCCGAGGGTCCGATGGCCCAAGAACTCGGGCTCTCCCTGCTCCAACTGGGCGTCGTCATCAGCGCGCTGCTGTTCGCCGCGGCGATCGGGGCTCTGCTGGGTGGAATCATCTCCGACGCCATCGGGCGTCGTAAGACGATCCTGATCCTGGCGGTGTTGTTCTTTGTCGGCGTGGTGCTGGTGGTGTTCTCGCCGGCCGGCCCCGAGCCGGGTACCTTCTCCCCGACCGGATTCGCGGTCCTGGTGGCCGGCCGCATTGTGCTGGGGCTCGCCGTCGGCGGCGCCTCGACGGTGGTCCCGGTCTTCCTGGCAGAGCTGTCGCCGTATGAGATCCGTGGCTCGATCACCGGCCGCAACGAATTGGCCATCGTCGTCGGTCAGCTGTCCGCGTTCGTGGTGAACGCGATCCTGGGCGTGACCCTCGGCCATGTGGACGGCGTCTGGCGCATCATGTTCGCGGTCTGCGCGTTGCCGGCTGTGGCGCTGTTCTTCGGCATGCTGCGGATGCCCGAGTCACCGCGCTGGCTGGTGGAGAAGGGCAGGAACGACGACGCGCTCGCGGTGATGAAGACCATCCGGTCCGAGGACCGGGCCCTGGCCGAACTCGGCCAGGTGGAACTGGTGGCCCGCGAGGAACGCGAAGAACACCAGATCGGGCTGAAGGCGATCATGGGCAGCAAGTGGCTGCGACGCATCATCTTCGTCGGCATCGGTGTGTGCATGACCCAGCAGCTCACCGGGATCAACTCGATCATGTACTACGGCACACGGGTGCTCGAGGAATCGGGCATGAGCGAGCAGCAGGCAGTGCTCGCCAACATCGCGTTCGGGGTGGTCGCCGTGATCGGCGGAATCATCGCGCTGCGCAACATGGACCGGCTGGACCGCCGCAAGACCTTCTTGATCGGCCTGTCGTTGACCACCACCTTCCATTGCCTCGTCGGTGTCGCCTCGATGCTGCTGCCGGCCGGCAACCCCGCGCGCCCGTACGTCATCCTGGTCCTGGTCGTCGGGTTCGTGCTGTCGATGCAGACCTTCCTCAACGTCGCCGTCTGGGTGTGGCTGGCGGAGGTCTTCCCACTGCACATGCGTGGCCTCGGTATCGGCATCGCGGTGTTCTTCTGCTGGGTCACCAACGGATTCCTCGGGCTCTACTTCCCCACCCTGGTCTCGACCATCGGCATCACCGGATCGTTCTTCCTGTTCGCCGGCATCGGGGTCGTAGCGTTGTTGTTCGTGTACACCCAGGTGCCCGAAACCCGCGGCCGCTCTCTGGAAGCACTCGAAGAAGACGTGTCGACCGGACAGATCTACGTCGGTATGCGCTGAGCCTGACCAGCCATGACGACAGAGGAGCTGAGCCGATTTCTCGCCGGCATCGAGCCGTTCGACGCGCTGTCCCCCACCCAGTTGGCGGCGATCGCCGCGGCGGCCACGGTCCGCCAGTTCTCCGCCGGCGACCTGGTGGTCGACGCCTTCACCGCACCGCCCACCGAGATCTATGTGGTGCTCACCGGTGAAGTGGACCTCTGGCACGACCAGGACCGGGTGACCAAGGCCGGTGACGACCGGTTCGTGGCCGGTGAGGTGTTCGGGTTCTCGGCGATGCTCACGGAACGCCCGGTCGGGCCCCGGGTGGTCGCCACCACGTCGGCCAGCGTTGCCGTGTTGCCGGGCAACCTGGTCGAGCCGGCGTTCTACTCCCGCAGCGGCGCCCGGTTCCTGGCCGACTACATCTCCCGGATCAGACGGCTGTCCACCTCGACGCCGGCCTTCAGCACGGTGGAGGACCTGCTCGCGACCACCCCGGTGGTGGTCGACCCGGACACGCCCGTCGCCGTGGTCGCGCGGCAACTCGCCGACCGGGACGTGCACTGCGCGGTGGTCCACGCCAGTGACGGCACCTACGGGATCGTCACCGACGCGATGCTGGGCCGCCGAGTGGTCGGTGACGGGGTATCCGCCGACGCCCCCGTACATGTGGTGATGGCGCACCCGGCCACCACGGTCGAGCTCTCCGGATCGTCGGTCGAGGCGCTGATCACGCTCCTCGACACCCGGGCCGAGTACCTACCGGTGGTCGATCGATCCGGGAAGCTGCGCGGCGTGGTGGGCGCCCGTGATTTCGCACTGGCGCCCACCACGGCGGGAGTCGGGATGCTCGAACGCATCCACCGCGCCCGCAGCCGCAGCGAGTTGGTCGAGCGGGCCCGGCTGGCGCCGGCGGTTCTGGGTGACATCCTCGACCGGGGGCTGGCCGCCGACCGTGTCATCCGGGTGTACTCCGCGATTGTCGATGCCATTGTCCGCCAATCGATCCGACTGGTCTTCGCCGACCATCCCGACCTCGGCCTGGACCAGTTCACCTGGCTCACCCTGGGCAGCCACGGCCGGCGTGAAGCGGTGCCCTGTTCGGATGTCGACGCGGCGATCGCCTTCGACGACGGTGTGTCCCCGGAGGCGATGGAGCAGTACCGTCTCGCGTTCGCCGACGTCAACGCACTGCTCGCCGATGCCGGGCTCGGGGTCGACGTCAACGGCGCCAACGCGTCGAACAAGGCCTTCTCCCGGACCAACAGCCAGTGGCGGGCGGCGGCGACCCGCTGGCTGACCGTACCCGGGGAGCACTCCCGCGCGGCCATGGCAGCCCACAGCAAGGGGCTGGCCGTCATCGCGTCGCTGCTGGTGGACGCCCGGCCCGTCCACGGCACACCCGGGCTACCGGAGGTTGCGCGCGTCTTCACCGACTTCCAGCGACACCCGGCAGCAATGAACCTGTTGCTCTCAGAATCGGTTTCGCACCGCGCCAAGGTGCGCGAGCGCACGCTGCGTGACGTGTTCACCGGGAAGGGCGACACCTTCACATTCGATGTCAAGACCCATGGGCTACTACCGGTGGTGAGCATCGCCCGGTGGGCCGCACTCGGGGTGGGTTCCACCGAACTGCAGACCGTGAAACGACTCCGCGACGCATCCGGATCGGCGATCCTGCCCCGCGCCGAGGCCGACCGGCTGATCGAGGTTTTCGAGCTCCTACAGCGGATGCGGTTGCGCCATCACCTGGATCGGCTCAGGGACGGGCACCAACCCAGCGACCTGATCGACCGCGACGAACTGTCGCCTATCGAACGCAGCATGATCGGGCAGGCCGTCCGCGAGATCAACACCATCGCACGCCGGATGGACCGCGTCGTCGAGCGCGCCGCACCCGCCCGGCGAAAGGCACTTTGACCGCAATGCGCATTGCCGTCATCGGCGACGTCGGTGGCCACGCCGAGCAGCTACGCCATGAACTCACCCGGCTCGGCGCACATCCCGACGGCTCACTGCCTGACGACCTGCTGGTCATCCAGGTCGGCGACCTGATCCATCGTGGTCCAGACTCGGCCCGGGTCGTCACCATCGTCGACCGGTACCTGCGCACCCAGCCCGGCCAGTGGGTGCAGCTGATCGGCAACCACGAGATCAACTACCTCCAACCGCCCGTCTTCCGATGGCCGGAAGAACTGAGCCGCAGGCACATTCGCACACTGAACCGCTGGTGGAAGAACGGCGCCGCTTGTGTTGCCGCCGCGGTCGACACCGCAGACGAGTCCTTCCTGATCACCCACGCCGGCATCACAGCGGAGTTCTGGGCCAGCAACCTCGGCGGTCCGTCCACCGCCGCCGAAGCCGCCCGCCGGATCAACGAACTCGCCAGAGCGGGAACCGGTACGGTGTTCCGCGCCGGCATCTTCCTGCACGGATCCATCACCTCGGACGTCGGGCCCCTGTGGGCGGACACCGCAGGCGAACTGCTGCCCGGATGGACCGATCGCCGCCTGCCGTTCAGTCAGATCCACGGCCACAACAGCATCACCTCATGGCGCGAGGCCGACACCGCGGTCCCCCGCGCCGGCATCGAAGCCCTGGTCACTCTCGACGTCACCGCCAAACACGAGATCGTCCACCTCGCCGGCGGAAGGCTCATCGGCATCGATCCCGACCACCGCGAAACACCGACAGTTCCCTGGCATGCGCTGGAGCTGAACGGCAACGTCACGGCGCGTTGAGCCTCGCGAACGGCGATGATCAGGGCAGTACGCGGCGCAGCGCGCCTTTGGCGACCTCTTCGGGCCGATACTGCTCACTGGCGTAGGCGCCGACAGCCACCAACGCACCCGTGGTTGCGGGCACGATCCACTGCAGAGCCTTGAGCTGCTTCTGCGCAGCCGCCACGTCCGGTGGCGTCGTGAGAGCCGGTGTGGTGGCGTCGCTTGCCGGTACTGCGCCGTGCTGGGATACCTTGCTGCCGAGCATGCGACTGTAGCCGGTGACACCAAGCGCGAGGAGCGTCAGACCGGTCTTCACCCAGGCCATGGTGGGGACGCCGGCTTGTGTCTTCATCCTGCCGAAGTCGTGTTTCACCAGGCCTGCGGCGCCGACCAGGTGCACGCCGATGGCGGCTGCGTTGACCGGAGTCCAGCGATCCCACCCCTCATTCGCGACAGCGCCGACGTCCCTGGGGTTTCCCGCCGACGACGACGCAGGATTGAGTGTGACGGCATTGGCCAGGGTGCCCCCGAACCATGCGGCCAAGCCCACATCATGCAATTGGTGGAACAGCGTTGCGCGAGCCATGACATCTCCTTGTGACTGAATCGGATCCCCCGCTGGTACCCGTCACCTGTCCGCGTAAACGGTCTCGGCCGTCCGATCAAGGCGTAGTCACCTCTGCCCCGAAGACGTCATAAATCTCCTGTCGGGAAACGGGTTTCGGCCGGCCCGTACCGTCTATACCTGGCGAGGACGCGCCGGCGTGAGGTTGCGAGCGGCACCACAGAACCCTGCCCGAAGGCTGGCATGTCATCAGATAACACCGCTGTTCATGAGTGAGCGGCTCCGAATTCTCGTCACCGGCGCGTCGGGCAACGTCGGGGCCGGTGTGCTGCGCGCACTCGCCCGTCAGGAACCCACAGCAGAGCTGATCGGCGTCTGTCGACGGCCTCCCCCCACTGTTGGGATGTACGCCGGGATGCGGTGGTTCGCCATCGATCTCTCGTCTCCGGATGCTGCCGCCCGGTTGGCGCCGGCGATGCGTGATGTCCATGCCGTCATCCACCTCGCGCTGGCGGTCCGCCCCGTTGACGACGAGGAGTACCTCTACCGCGCGAATGTGCTTGGCACCGAGGCGGTATTGGCAGCCATGGCAAACGCCGGTGTGCGGCAGTTGGTGTACGCGTCGAGCCTTGGCATCTACGCGCCGAACAGTTCTGCGCTGCCTGTCACCGAATCGTGGCCGACCACCGGTCAGCCGTCCTCGACATACAGTCGGCACAAGGTGGCCGTGGAGACTCTGCTGGACCAGTTCGAGAGGTTCCAGCCGGGTACGGCGGTGGCCCGTTTCCGCCCGACCGTGGTGGTGCAACGCGAAGCTGCATACGAAATACTCAGTGTCACAGTGGACGTGCCGCTGTTGCGGTGGTTGGGTCTTTTCACCTGGTGTCTGACTCTTACAAACTCTG
>NZ_JBDGJH010000029.1:0-93634 GCF_057656995.1 Mycobacterium sp. Soil_C_30
GCCCTTTGAACATATCCGGCGGCTCGATGATGTGATCATCCACCGAAATCAAGACCATCTCATCCTTGTGCACGACACACATCCCTTCGTCTGGGCTGCCTCGGGTCCGATTGGCTCAAGGGTTCTCTGAACTAGGAAACTAGCTTCTCATCCTGAGAGAATCAACACGCGGACAACCGGCCCGCACCCCGTCTCGGCCCCGCCACCTGCACAAAGCCGGCGCGGCCGGAGCGACACCCCGGAGCGGCGGCGATGCCAGGCGTTGACCAATCGGCGACTTCGTGGAAATCTGTTATCCCGATATGAGAATATGATTCTCACAACCGAGAGGAGTCAGGACATGAACGTCGCCGCGGTCTTGACGTGCCTCCTCCCGGTGCGGCCGCTCGGCATCCGGCCCGGCACGAACGACTCGTTAGAGGAGAGGTAGACAAGTGGCGTTTTTCCCGAAGCCCGCGGTGGGCAGCTGGACCGAGAACTGGCCCGAACTCGGCACCGCGCCGGTGAACTACGAGGACTCGATCGATCCCGAGCACTGGAAGTTGGAGCAGCAGGCCATTTTCCGCAAGACCTGGCTGCAGATGGGCCGCATCGAACTGGTTCCCAAGAAGGGCCGCTACATCACCCGCGAGCTTCCGTCGGTCGGCCCCGGGGTGTCGATCATCATCGTCAATGACGGCGACCAGATCCGCGCGTTCTACAACCTGTGCCGCCATCGCGGTAACAAGCTGGTGTGGAACGACTACCCCGGTGAGGAGACCTCGGGCAGCTGCCGCCAGTTCGTCTGCAAGTACCACGCGTGGCGCTACGACCTCAAGGGCGACCTGACGTTCGTCCAGCAGGAGCAGGAATTCTTCGACCTCGACAAGGCCGACTACCCGCTCAAGCCGGTGCGCTGCGAGGTCTGGGAAGGCTTCATCTTCGTCAACTTCGACGACGACGCGGTCTCGCTCGAGGAATACCTCGGCGAGTTCGGCCAAGGCCTCAAGGGTTACCCGTTCCATGAGATGACCGAGCACTACAGCTACCGCTCGGAGATCAAGTCGAACTGGAAGCTGTTCATCGACGCCTTCGTCGAGTTCTACCACGCACCGATCCTGCACATGAAGCAGGCGGAAAAGGAGGAGGCCGAGAAGCTGGCCAAGTTCGGCTTCGAGGCCCTGCACTACGACATCAAGGGCGATCACTCGATGATCTCGTCCTGGGGTGGCATGAGCCCGCCCAAGGACCTGAACATGGTCAAGCCCATCGAGCGCATCCTGCACAGCGGCCTGTTCGGACCGTGGGACCGCCCGGACATCAAGGGCATCCTGCCCGACGAGTTGCCGCCGGCCATCAACCCGGGCCGTCACAAAACCTGGGGCCAGGACTCTTTCGAGTTCTTCCCGAACTTCACCCTGCTGTTCTGGGTGCCGGGCTGGTATCTGACCTACAACTACTGGCCCACCGGTGTCGACACCCATATCTTCGAGGCGGACCTGTACTTCGTGCCGCCGAAGAACCTGCGTGAACGGCTCTCCCAGGAGTTGGCCGCGGTGACGTTCAAGGAATACGCGTTCCAGGACGCCAACACGCTGGAAGCCACACAGACGCAGATCGGCACCCGCGCGGTACTCGACTTCCCGCTGTGCGACCAGGAGATCCTGCTGCGCCACCTGCACCACACCGCTCACAAGTACGTGGACCGGTACAAGGAGTCTCTCGCCAACGGGAGCGGATCGTCGAACGGCAAACATGCCGCTGCAAGCGACAAGGCCACCGAAAAGGATGCTGCACATGTCTAAGCTGCCAGAGGAATTCGCCGATCTGGAGCGCTTCTCCGACTGGTGCCTGCCCACCGAGGAAGAGCGGTACAGCAAGCGACTGGCGTCGTCGATGGAGGAGATGCAGGAACTCTACGACGCCGGCATGGCGCGACTCGAGGACATCATGGTCTACGTCGACGCGCGCTTCCCCCTCAAGGGCATGCCCGAGGACGCCAAAGCCCTGGTGCACCTTGGGCAGTCGATCGTCATGGTGAGTTTCCCGGTCGAGGTCTGGAAGCAACCCCGAGTCCTCGACAGCGGCGCGGCGTACATCCAGCTGGTCAAGGAGCCGGTGGTCTGACGTGCTGACACTGCGCGCCGCAGGTCTGCTCGACGTCGACGCCGGCGAGATCATCCGGCCCGGAGTGCTGCACATCGACGAGGACAGGATCGTCGGCGTCGGAGGCGAATCGCGCGGGCAGGTCCTCGATCTCGGCGACGTCATCCTGCTTCCCGGCCTGATGGACATGGAGGTCAACCTGTTGATGGGTGGCCGGGGTGAGAACCCCGGCCTGTCCCAGGTCCAGGACGATCCCCCGACCCGGGTACTGCGTGCGGTGGGCAATGCCCGCCGCACGCTGCGGGCCGGGTTCACCACTGTCCGCAACCTCGGATTGTTCGTCAAGACCGGCGGCTATCTGCTGGACGTGGCGCTGGGCAAGGCGATCGACGCCGGGTGGATCGAAGGTCCGCGGGTGATCCCCGCGGGGCATGCCATCACCCCCACCGGCGGCCATCTCGACCCGACCATGTTCGCCGCGTTCATGCCCGGGGTGCTCGAGCTGACCGTCGAGGAGGGTATCGCCAACGGCAACGACGAGATCCGCAAAGCCGTCCGCTACCAGATCAAGCACGGCGCGCAGCTGATCAAGGTGTGCTGTTCCGGCGGGGTCATGTCGCTCACGGGAGAAGCCGGCGCGCAACACTATTCGGATGAGGAACTGCGTGTCATCGTCGACGAGGCGCACCGGCGTGGGCTGCGGGTGGCCGCACACACCCACGGCGCCGAGGCCGTCAAACACGCGGTGGCCTGCGGGATCGACTGCATCGAACACGGTTTCCTGATGGACGACGAGGCCATCCAGATGCTCGTCGACAACGACCGGTTCCTGGTGACCACCCGCCGGCTGGCCGAATACATGGACGTGTCGAAGGCGCCGCCGGAACTGCAGGCCAAGGCCGCCGAGATGTTCCCCAAGGCCCGCACGTCCATCAAGGCGGCCTATGAAGCCGGGGTGAAGATCGCCGTGGGCACCGATGCCCCGGCCATCCCACACGGCAAGAACGCCGACGAACTGGTGACCCTGGTCGACTGGGGCATGCCGCCGGCGGCGGTGCTGCGGGCGGCCACGGTGGTGGCCGCGGATCTGATCAACAGACCGGACCTGGGCCGCCTCGCCGAGGGGTATCTGGCCGACGTCATCGCGGTGCCCGGTGACCCCCTACTGGACATCACCGTTACAAAGAACGTAAGTTTTGTCATGAAAGGGGGCAAGGTCTACCGACATGACTCCACACCATGATTCAGCACCGCGCACTGATGATCTCGTCGCGATCCAGCAACTGCTCGCAAAATACGCGGTCACCATCACCCAAGGCGACATCGAGGGGCTGGTCTCGGTGTTCACCCCCGACGGAACCTACAGTGCGTTCGGCGAAACCTATGCGCTGGAACGTTTTCCGGTACTCGTGGATGCGGCACCCAAGGGCCTGTTCATGACAGGGACACCGCTGGTCGAATTCGAATCCGAGGACACGGCCTCCGGTACGCAGACGCTGTGCTTCATCGAGCACTCCGCGCATGACATGCGCATCGGCTACTACCGTGACACCTATCTGCGTACCGATGCCGGATGGCGGCTGAAAACCCGGGCCATGACCTTCATCCGGCGCAGTGGCGAGCACGATTCCGGGCGCCCGCATGCGATCGGGCGGCCCAGCGCATGACGGACCTGTTCGAACCCGCGGCATTCCGGACCGCCCTGACGGCCTGGCTCTCCGAGAACGACCTGACTCCCGGCGACGACCACACTCTGCAGGGCCACATCCGTCAGTTCGCGCGGGTGCAGCGGGCGCTGTACGACGCCGGGTGGAGCCGCTACGGCTGGCCCGAGCACGCCGGCGGCCTCGGTGGCCCGGCGATCCTGCGCGCCATCGTGGGCGAAGAGGTGGTGGGCCGGCGACTGGCCGAGCCCGGGCCCTACTCGATGCTCGAGGTCCTGGCACCCACCATGATCGACTACGCCACCCCGGAGCTGGCCGCCGAGATGGTGCCGAAGCTGCTGCGCGGCGAAGAGCAGTGGTGCCAAGGGTTTTCCGAGCCAGGGTCGGGCAGCGACCTGGCCTCGCTGACCACGCGCGCCGTGCGCGACGGTGATCGATGGACGATCAACGGCCAGAAGGTGTGGACCAGCTTCGCCCAGTACTCGCACCGGTGCATCCTGCTCACGCGCACCGGCGATGCCGACACCCCGAACCACCAAGCCATCACCGCGTTCTTCGTCGACCTGGACACCCCGGGTATCACCGTGCGCCCACTGCGGACCATGCACGGTGTGGACGAGTTCTGCGAGGTGTACTTCGATGACGTCACCGTGGATGCCGGCCGCATGCTCGGCAAGCCGGGCGACGGCTGGCAGCTGGCCATGGACCTGCTGCCGTATGAGCGCTCGACCTGCTTCTGGCAGCGCATCGCCTACCTGTACTCGCGGTTCGATGCCCTGATCAAGGACGTGAAAAGTGTTGGCCAGGCGGCCGACTCGGATATCGGTGAGGTGTATCTGGCGTTGCACACGCTGCGCTGCCGGTCGCGTGCCACCCAGCACCGGCTGGCCGAGGGCCACAAGCTGGGGCCGGACACCTCGATCGACAAGGTACTGCTGGCCGGCGCCGAACAACGGCTGTACGACACGGCCCGCGATCTCCTGCCGGGTGTGATCGAACTCGACGATACCGAGTGGCGTACCGAATACCTGTACTCGCGGGCGGCCACCATCTACGGCGGCACCGCAGAGGTACAGCGCAACATCATCGCCCGCCGGCTGCTCGACCTCGGTAAGGAGTGAGCGACAGTGGACCACGAATCACTGCAGATGCTCGAAACCGCATTGCGTAAGACCATGTTGTCGGCCTCCGGCGCCGAGCTGGACGCCGCGCTGACGGAACTCGGCTGGGCCGACATGCTGCGCGACATGCCCGGGTTGGCGGTACCGCTGGTGTTCCGGCTGCTGGGTGAAACCGGTTCGCATGCCTCGGTTCTCGTCGACGTGGTACTGCATGCGACGGGTAACGAGATCGGCGGGACCTTGGAGCTGCCGATCCCCTACGCCGGTAACACCTGGGTGGTGTGGGACCGCACCGACGGTGCCAGCAGCACACTCGGCGGGCTACCGCTGCGCCGCGAAGACGAGGGCTACCCCATCCGGGTGGCCGAGGCACGCCTGGCCGTCAGCTGGTGGCTGATCGGCGCCTCGAAAGCGATGTTGGCGCTGGCCCGCCAACACGCGCTGGACCGTGTGCAGTTCGGCAAGCCGATCGCGTCGTTCCAGGCGGTCCGGCACCGGCTGGCCGAGACGCTGGTCGCCATCGAAGGCGCCGAGGCGACCCTGACCCTTCCGGGGGCGGACAACCCCGACCTGACCGCACTGCTGGCCAAGGCCGCCGCGGGCAAGGCCGCACTGACCGCGGCCAAACACTGCCAGCAGGTCCTGGGCGGTATCGGGTTCACCGAGGAACACCAGGTGCAGCACCACGTCAAGCGGGTGCTGGTGCTCGACGGATTGCTGGGCAGCTCACGCGAACTCACCCGCAAGGCCGGAGCCGGCCTGCGGGCGCGCGGTTCGACGCCGCGTCTGGCGCACCTCTGATAAACCGCCCACTCGCGTGGGCGGGTCATCAGCTGCGCGGTAGTCCCAGTACCCGGCCGGCGATGATGGAACGCTGGATCTCCGAGGTACCGCCTGCGATGGTGCCGGCGAAGCTGCGCTGGTAGCGCTCGAACCAACCCACCCCTTCACTGTCCTCGTTGTACGGGGTGAACGGAGATGTCCGCGACGGGTGTGCCAGCCCGTCCGGACCCGCGGCATCGAGAGCATGCTCGGCAGCCTCTTGAATGGCCTCGGAGCCAAGCAGTTTCAGCACCGACAGCGACGCCACATCCTGTTCGCCGCGGGCTTCCCGGGCCAGCGCCGCCGAGCCCAGTAGCCGCAGCGCCTGCACGTCCATCACCAGTTTTGCGTAATGGTCGCGGTCCAGCACACTCTGCGGCGTGAAATCGGCGACCAGACCGTCGAGCCGGTCTGCGAAGCTGAGCCACAACAACGTCCGCTCGTGCCCGAGCGAGCCGTTGGCCACTCCCCAACCGCCGTCGAGCGGGCCGACGAGGTTCTCCGCCGGCACCCTGGCGTCGCTGAAGAAGACCTCGTTGAAGTCCAGGTCGTCGCGGTCGCACCACGAGGCGAACGGCCGCCGGGTCACCCCTTCGGTGTCAGTGGGGATCAACAGCACACTGATGCCCTTGTGTTTGGGAGCGTCGGGGTCGGTGCGCACGAACGTCAACAGCACGTCCGCGTGGTGGGCGCCCGAGGTCCACACCTTCTGGCCATTGACCACGAAGTGGTCGCCGTCGCGCACCGCGGACGTGCGCAGTGACGCCAGATCGGAGCCGGCGCCGGGTTCGCTCATGCCAAGGGCCGCAGTGATTTCGGCGCGCAGGATCGGCACCGCCCACCGGTGCTTCTGCTCGTCGGTGCCGAACGACAGCAGTGAGGCCGCGATGATGCCGAGGCCCTGCGGGTTGAAGCTGTGGTAGATCCGGCGCCGCGACAGTTCCTCGAGGTGTACGTACTGCTGCAGGATCGAGGCGTTGCGCCCGCCGAACTCCGGCGGGTTACCGGGCAACAGCCAGCCGTGGTCGAACTGGGTGCGCTGCCAGCGACGTGCCCACTCCGGGATGTCGGCACTGGAGTGCGACCGCTGTGTGGTCTCGGCAGCGTCGGGAAGATGCTCATCGAGGAACGCGACGAACTCTGCCCGGAACGCTTCGACCTCGGCGTCGAAGCTCAGCTGCATCAGACCCTCCCCGCCAGGGTCAGTTCGGTGATGCGGGCGCGGTGTTCGGCGGCACCGCCGAGCAGCAGCTCGCCGGCCTTGGCTCGCTTCAGCGCGAACTGCACATCGTTCTCCCACGTGAAACCCATTGCGCCGAACAGCTGTACACCGTGCCGGAACACCAGCGACTGGCACTCACCGGCGGACGCCTTCGCCATGGCGGCGGCCAGGGCGCGGCGCGGGTCGTCGGCGGCGATGGTCAGCGCGGCGAAATAGGACAGTGCGCGGGCCCGTTCGACAGCGACGTGCATATCGGCGGCCTTGTGCTGGACGGCCTGGAACGAGCCGATGGCCACGCCGAACTGCTGACGGCTGCGCACATGATCGAGCACCAGATCCAGGACACGCTGGCAGGCCCCGACCATCGTCAGCGCCAGCCCCGTCAGGGCGACGTGACGGGCGCGGTCCGGATCGGAGGCCACGCGCTCACCGTGCCCGACCCGTACCCCGTCGAACGTGACTTCACTGACGTGCAACACCGGATCGAACACCGGAACGCGGCGTGCCCTCACCTGATCGGCCGTGACGACGAACACCCCCGCCGGTGTCACCACCGCGAGCCGGTCGGCCCGGTCACCGTCGAGTACGTGGCGTGCGGTGCCGTCGAGCACCCAGCCTTCACCGGAGCGAGCCGCGCTGACACCGCTGAACACGGCCGCCCCCGAGGCGGTGGGATCGGCGAGTTCGGGCACCAGGGGCGTGAACTGTGTCAGTGTCGCCAGATACGGGGTGGGATCGGTGGCGCGGCCGAGTTCCTCGACGAGCAGGCCCAACTCCACCATCTCGGTGGCGTCGGTGAGTTCGGTCCACCCCTGGTCGATGTAACTTCGCCAGAGCTGACCGGTCTCGGTGCCCGCGTCGTCGCTGTCCGCTTCGGCGACCTTCCGAACCAGCGATGCCGGGCACTGTTTGGCCAAGGCTTCGCGGGCGGTGTCACGCCACAAGCGCTGGTCGGAATCGAGCTCCAACAGCATCCGTCCACCTCACAATTCCAGAGTGATCTCCCGCTGACGGAGAATACCATTCTCTACTTGCGGAAGGATTGATCTCAAGAATCATCGACAGGTGGGGGCCTGGAGACCCAATGTCACTCTGTTCTCCGGTACAGTTCTTCCATGTCTCTCTTCATGCGGGCCTTCCGACCCGGCACGGCTCGGTGATCCGGTGAGCAGCCCCAGCGAGGAACCCGCATGGAAGCAGCGCGCGGTCGAGCGGTCGATCAAGACCGCCAAGCTCCGTGCCGCCCAACGAGTGCAGCGCTTCTTGGATGCCGCTCAGGCGATCATCACCGAGAAGGGGAGCACCGACTTCACGGTGCAAGAAGTCGTCGACCGCTCGCGTCAGTCACTGCGCAGTTTCTACCTCCAGTTCGACGGCAAGCACGAGCTGCTGCTGGCATTGTTCGAGGATGCGCTGAGCCGCGCCGCCGATCAGATCCGCGCCGCTACCACCGGGCAGTCCGATCCGTTGGACCGGTTGAAAGTCGCAATTGAGTTGCTGTTCGAGCTTTCTCGGCCGGACCCCACCGCCAAGCGGCCGCTGTTCACCGACTTCGCTCCCCAGTTGCTCATCTCCCACCCCACCGAGGTGCGGGTGGCCCACGCGCCGGTGATCCAGCTGTTCACGGAACTGATGGACGCCGCCGCCGAAGCCGGAGTCCTGCGCGCCGGTGTGAACCCCAAGCGGATGGCCGCGATGACGATGCAGACGGTGATGTTCACCGCACAGTCCAGCGCGCCGGCCGACGACGACATCGCGCATCCCATCACCTCCGAAGAAGTGTGGAACTTCTGCGCCCAAGGCTTCGCCGCCGACTAGAGAATTCGATTCTCTGTAATCAAGAGCCGCTCTCACGTCGAGGGTGGCCGGCGATCTCATGCTCGGCCAGGAGGGACACCGCCGCCTGGTAGGGATCGCTGGTGCCCTCGGCAACATCAGCCGCCAACCGCTCCAGGTCGGGGTGGTGATGGAGCCGGGTTTGCGCCAGCGACAGGATCTGCGCCCGCGCCCTTGCCCGCCGTCGCTCGGGCGAATCCGACCGGCGATGGGCGTCGATGGCCTCGACCAAGTCGTCGACCCCCTCCCCGTGGGCGGCGATCAGCTTCAGGATCGGCGCGCTGGTCTCGGCGTGCAGATCCCGCATCGTCTGGTCGGCACCCTCGCGATCGGCTTTGTTGATCACCACCAGATCGGCCACCTCGAGCAGCCCCGCCTTGGCGGCCTGGATGGCGTCGCCCGCCCCGGGATTGAGGATGACGACCGTCGGGTCGGCGACGGCGGCGATCTCGATCTCCGACTGCCCGACACCCACCGTCTCGATCAGGATCAGGTCATAGGCCAGCGTGGACAGCAGCCGGATGGCGGCGGGCACTGCGGCGGCCAGACCACCCAGGTGGCCGCGGGTGGCGATCGACCGGATCAGCACCCCGGAGTCGTTGATGTGCGCGGCCATTCGGATCCGGTCCCCCAGCAGCGCCCCACCGCTGTACGGCGATGACGGGTCCACCGCCAGGACGGCCACCCTCAGGCCACGGCGTCGGTAGGCACCCACCAGGACGGCGACCGTCGTGGACTTACCCGCACCCGGAGGCCCGGTGATGCCGACGACGTGCGCAGGCGCGCCGGCCAGCAAGGGCAGCAGTTCGTCGCGGCGCTCGCTCTCGACAAGGCTCAGCAGGCGCCCTGCGGCCCGGATGGAACCGCCACGCGCCGCTTCCACCAGTTCGGCGATGTTCATGGTCATCGAATCGGTTCATCGCCTTTCCGAACTGGATCGCCACCCTCGCACGCACCTCACTGCGAGAATAGTATTCTCGTTCAACGAGAGTAGTAATTGCAAGAAGGGGAGCAGTATGCAGATCAGTGGGGCGTCCGCGATCGTCGTCGGCGGGGCAGGCGGGCTCGGCGAGGCCACCGTGCGTCGACTGCACGGCGCCGGGGCCAAGGTCGTCGTCGCCGACATGGCCGACGACAAAGGCAACGCGCTGGAATCCGAACTCGGCGTGCGCTATGTCCGCACCGACGCGACCAGCGAGGAGAGCGTGCAGGCCGCCCTGGCCGAAGCGGAATCGCTTGGCCCGCTGCGTATCTCGGTGGACACTCACGGCGGTCCGGCCAGCGGTGGCCGATTGGTCGGCAAGGACGGCAGCCCGCTGAGCCTCGAGGGCTTCAAGACCACCATCGAGTTCTACCTCACCGCGGTGTTCAACGTGCTGCGGCTCTCGGCGGCGGCCATCGCCAAGCAGGAGCCGCTGGAGGAAGGTCAGCGCGGCGTCGTCATCAACACCGCCTCCATCGCCGGCTACGAGGGCCAGATCGGCCAGGTGCCCTACTCGGCCGCCAAGGGTGGCGTCATCGGGATGACGCTGGTGGCCGCACGGGACTTGTCGCCGTTGGGCATTCGCGTCGTCACCATCGCTCCGGGCACCATCAACACCCCGGCGTACGGCCAGGCCGCCGACCAGCTCGAGGCCTACTGGAGCTCGCAGATCCCCTTCCCCAAACGGATGGGCCGCTCGCTCGAATACGGCCAACTCGCCGCGTCCATCATCGAGAACGACTACCTCAACGGCGAGGTCATCCGCCTCGACGGCGCCCTGCGCTTCCCACCGAAATAGTTGCGATTTGGGCGCGCTGGTAACCGCTGAGCGGTTACCAGCGCGCCGAAATCACTTGGAGATCAGGCCGTCGACGATCTTGTTGAAGTCGGCGGTCCCGAACGACACGTACTCGGCGAGGTTGGCGTAATCCAGCGACGCCAACACCGACTTCTCCAGCTGGATGTTCATCAGGCGCTTGGTGCTTTCCACCGCCTGCTGCGGCAGTTCGAGAATCTTCTCCGCGCATGCGATCGCCGCTGCCAGCGGGTCGGCGACCACGTGATTGGCCAGGCCCAGCTCGACGGCCCGTGCCGCCTTGATGCGCACACCCGTGAGCGCAAACTCCTTGGCCTGCAACAGCGAGATCTGCGACGGCCACACCAGTGGCCCACCGTCGGCGGCCACCAGCCCGATCTGGACGTGCGGGTCGGAGAAGAACGCATTCTCGGCGATGTAGACGATATCGCTCAACGCGGCCAGGCTGCAGCCCAATCCGACGGCCGGGCCGTTGACGGCGGCGATCACAGGGATGCGGCAGCGCACCATGCCGATCACCAGGTCGCGACCGTGTTTGATCGTCTTGGTGCGCAACGCCTCGTCACCGCGTAGCTCGTCGAGGTAGTTGAAGTCACCGCCGGCCGAAAACGCCCGTCCCGCACCGGTGATGACGGCCGCACGCGCCTCGGTGTCCTCGTTGAGCTCCTCCCAGATCCTCGCCAAGCCGACATGCAGGGCATCGTTGACGGCATTGAGTTCGTCGGGCCGGTTGAGCGTGATGATCCGCAGCGGTCCGTCGGCGGTCACCTGGATCTCGTCGGGCATTCCGTACATCTAGACTCCTTGTCCCAAAATGCGTGCCGCGATGATGTTCTTCTGGATCTGCGAGGTGCCGCCCATGACGCTCTGGGCGCGGCTGTAGAGGTACGCACCCAGCAGGTCATCGTCACGAGTGCCCGTCACCGCCAGCACGGCATGGCCAACCGACTGCTCGGCCCACGTCATCAACAGCTTGTCGATGGACCCGTCGGAACCGTGCACCACCCCGTCGAGTTGTTCGGACAGCCGACGTTGCACGTGACGGGTGAGCATCTCGGTTTCGACTGCGGCCCATGCCAATTCCGCGGGCACCTCGCCATCCGAGCGTCTGACCAAATCACGTACGGTCTTGCCGTAACGCGCGGCGAAGCCCAGCGTGGAGGGCTCGCGTTCGTGGCCGACCACCGTCATCGCCAACGGCCAGCCCTCGCCGGGAGCGCCCACCATCTGATCGGCCGGCACCACCGCGCCGTCGAACGACACCTGCCCGAACTCCTTGGTGACGCCACTGATCATCTTCAGCGGCCGCTGTTCGATGCCGTCCTGGTGCATGGAGATGATGAACGCCGAGATGCCGCGGTGGCGTTTGGCCTCCGGGTCGGTGCGGGCCAGCAGCAGACACCAGTCGGCCTCGTCGGAGTAGCTGGTCCAGATCTTGTGGCCATGAATGATGTAGTTGTCACCATCCCGGGTGGCCGTGGTGGTCAACGACGCCAGGTCCGAGCCGGCACCGGGCTCACTGAAACCCTGGCACCACCGTTCGGTGCCGTTGATCATGCCGGGCAAAAACCGCTGCTGCAGCTCCCTGCTGCCGTGCCGGCCCAGGCCGACCACCAGATACCCCAGGCTGGGCCGCGCCGGTGCGCCCGCGCGGGTCAGCTCCTCATCGAGGATGACGTCATACACCGGCGGCAACTCCTGCCCGCCGTACTCCTTGGGCCACGACAGTCCGAAAAATCCCCCCTCGTACAGGGCGCGGTGCCACTTCCCCGCGTTGGCCCAGTACTCGTCACCGGAGGTCGGGAAGTCTTTCGCGTGCAGGGCAAGCCATGCGCGCAGTCGGTCCCGGAATGCGGCCTCGTCGGGTGAATCACGAAAGTCCAAGATCGATCTCCTCCAGCTTGACGGGCCACAGTTCGGTCGAGACGAGGGCACGCCGCAGGAAGACGTGCGCCAGGCATTCCCAGGTGTTGCCGATCCCGCCGTGCACCTGGATGGAGGTCTCACATACGGTGCGGGCGGTGCGCGCGCAGTAGACCTTGGCCATCCGCGCCGCGCGCAGGGCCTCGGCGGCTGGCAGCTCGTCGACGGCCCACGCGGCGTAGCGCATGATGCTCACCGCACCCTCGGTCAGCGCCAGGCTCTCGGCCAGCAGATGCGCGACGGCCTGGTACGAGCCGATCGAATTACCGTACTGCTCACGGATTTTCGCGTAGTCGTTGGCCAGTGCCAGGGCCCCGCGGGAGACGCCCACCAGATCGGCGGCCGTGGTGGCGACGGCCAGGGCCTGACAGCGCGCGGCGTCGTCCTCGGTGACTTCACCGACAACGGTGAGGGTGCCTGCGCCGGCGCCGACCCGGGTCAGGTCGACATCCACGGTGTGGCCATCGATTTCGCCACGCAGCACGACGGTGCCGCGCAGTGACAGCGAGTGGGTGTGCCCGCGGGCGTCGGCGGCAATGCGGTTGTGAGCAACGGTATCGGTGCCGGCTTCCAGGCCGAGCCGGCGCAGCAGGTCATCGGCCAGCACCGGCCCCAGGAAGGGCGCGTCCACCAAACCCCGGCCGAACTCCTCGGCGACGATGGCCACCTCGACGCCGGAGGCTTCGTCGGTGCGCAGTGACCGCCACCCCGTCGCCGCGATCTGCTTGTCCAGTCGGGCGATTCGGCTCTGGTCAGCGAGGTCGGCCACCGAATGGGGACCGAGATCGTCGGCCAGTTTCGCGGCCGCATCACGCAGCTGTTGCTGTTCACTGGTCAGACGTACGTCCATACCTCTCCTTCAGTACGCGACGGAGCACCTTGCCCGACGGCAGGCGCGGGATCTCGGGAACGAACACGACGTCGTGCAGCCGCTTGTACGACGCCAGCCGGTCGGCCACCAGTGCGGCGAGTTCGTCGGCTGAGGCGGTGCCTTGCACGGCCGCCACCACGGCTTCACCGTGCGCGTCATGTGCGACACCGAACACCGCACAATCGCGTACCGCGGGATGGCCGTGCAACACCGCCTCGATCTCGGCGGGTGCCACCTGGAAACCGCGCACCTTGATCATCTCCTTGGCGCGGTCGGTGATTCGCAACCAGCCCTCGGCATCGAGGTAGCCGACGTCGCCGGTGCGATACCAACCGTGGTCGAAGGCGCCGGCATTCGCGGAATCCGGTAGATAGCCCGACATCACCGAATCCGATTGCGCCTGAATCTCGCCCACTTCACCGGCGGCAACCGGCTCCCCGGTCTCCAGCGACACGATGCGCAGCCGCACCCCGGGGACGGCCCGTCCCACGGTGTCCAGCTGTGCGTCGGTCAGGACGTTGCAGGCCAGCACCGGCAGCTCACTGGCCCCGTACGCCGTCACCCAGTTGGCGCCACAGCGGCGGGTGACGGCCTCGGCCACGCTGGCGGTCACCGGGGTGGCGCACCACATGATGAAACGCAGTGAGGACAGGTCGTACTCTTCCAGCTTCGGATGGGCGGCAATGGCCAGCGCGATGGGCGCCACGGCCATCTCGATGGTGATGCCGTCGGACTCGATGTGCGCCAGCAGCGCATCGATGTCGAAGCGGCGGTGCAATCGCAGCCAGCCACCGGAGTCCAGCACGGTGACGATGTTGAGCAGCCCCAGGATGTGTGAGGGCGGAGTCACGATCTGCAGGCGGTCCGTGGGCCTCAGATCCAGTGCCCGCCGCCAGTGCCGCACCGCTTCGGCGAACGCGCCGTGGGTGTGCCGGACCGCCTTGGGCAGACCGGTGGTCCCCGAGCTGAACACCAGCACGGCCTCATCGCCGGGGGCGGGGGTGACGCCGGGCACCGGGGCCGCCGCCGATACCGGGTCATCGAGAGAGATCATCGGCATCAGCTCGCCCAGCACCGGTTGGTCACCCACCGCGTGGACGGGCCGGGTGAGGTCGAGTGCGGCGGTGACCTCGGCGCGTTTCCAGGCCGGACTGATCAGGACCACGGACGCGCCGAGCCTCCAGATGGCGCGCAGCGCGACGACGAACTCAGGACGGTTGGAGGACATGAGCGCCACGCGCTGTCCCGGCCGGACTCCGTGTCGGTGCAGCGCGGCGGCGAAGTGCGCGGCCAGGCCGTCGAGTTCGGAGCGACGAATCCGCCTGTCCTCGAAGGCAAGCACCTCGGCATCGTCCGCATGCGCGGCAAGGCGAGACGTGGCCTGCGTCGAAGTCATGGTGAGAAGATCCTATCGCTCACGGAGAACTATATTCTCTTTGGGGTAGAATTCACATACCAGACCACGCCGAACGGAAGCCGAGGAGGGTGACGGAGTTGAGCTCGACGAATTCGGCCACAGAAACGGACGCCACGACCGACACACAGGAAGCCGGGGCGATCACGATCCTGCTGGACGGCAGGTCGGCGACCATCCGCCCCAACCCGGGCGAAACGCTGCTGGAAAGCGGTCGACGGGCTGGGATGTCACCACCGTTCTCGTGCGAGGCGGGCAACTGCGGCACGTGCATGGCCAAACTCACCGAGGGCACCGCGACCATGCGGATCAACGACGCCCTGGACGACGACGAGGTCGAGGAAGGCTACGTGCTGACCTGCCAGGCCGTCCCCGAAGGTCCCGTCGTGTGCGATTACGACTGCTGAGCCGCATGCTCGACATCGTGCTCACCCAGACGTGGGTACGGACGGTAATCCGGTTGGTACCCATCGACGTTGACCGAGCTGCGCACCAACCGGTGCGTCCCCGCCGTCACCACCACCTCCGGTAGTGCGTCCAACGCCTCGGGCAGCGACCGCACGGCCGCGGCCGGGAGGCCCAGTGGACGCAACCGGGCCTCCCAGTTGACCGCGGTGTCGGTCAGCAGGGCCTCGGACACCACCGCCAACACCTCGTCCCGGTGGGCGACGCGTTCGGCCATGGTGGCAAAACCCTCGATACCCGCCTCTCCGGCGAAGGACCGCCAGAATCCGTCGTGCGTGACGAACAGCGCAAGATATCCGGCGGCGGTGGGAAACAGCTGCGCCGGAACGTAATAGGAGTGCGCACCATGGGGGTATCGCTGCGGGTGGATCCCGTCGTTGAGGTAGGCCGCGGCACGATAGTTCAGTTGCGAGAGCATCACATCGCGCAGGCAGACATCAACCTGCCCGCCGCGCCCGGACACGACCATCGCCAGCAACCCCAGGGCGGCCGTCAACCCCGTGGAGTTGTCGGCCGACGAGTAACCCGGCAACGTGGGTGGGCCATCCGGATCACCGGTCAGCGCGGCGATCCCCGTCGAGGCCTGCACGATGTAGTCGAATGCGGGGTCATCGCCGCCGTAGAGGCCGAAGCCCGTGATGGCCACACACACGATCCCCGGGTTGTGGCGTTGCAGCGCCTCATAGGTCAGTCCCAGTTTGTGGATGGCCGACGGCTTCAGATTCACCAGCAGCGCATGGGAATCCGCCACCAGCTCCCCCAGGCGCTGCTGTCCCGCGTCCGTGGCCAGCTCCAGGCAGACACTGCGTTTACCGCGGTTGAGGCTGGCGAAGTAGCTGTCGGAAACCTGCCGGGAGATGTCACCGGTGGGGGGTTCGATCTTGGTGACCTCGGCACCCAGGTCGGCCAGCATCATGGTGGCGTAGGGGCCGGCCAGCATGGTGCCGACCTCGAGGATCTTGATGCCGGCCAACGGTGCGCTCACCGGATGGACTTCCCCAGTTCGGCGATCACCTCGCGGGTGCGGTACTTCGAGGCGACGAGTTCGTCCCGGGTGTCGCCGATCGGCAGCAGCCGTACCGACAGATCTGTCACGCCGGCGTCGGCGAACTGCTGGAACCGCGCCAGGATGGCATCTTCGTCACCGGCCGCACACAGATCACCGACATTGCGGGCGTCCCCTCGGTCCAACAACTTCTGGTAGTTCGGCGACGTCTCCGCCTCGGCGAGAATACGATTCGCACGTTCCTTGGCTGCGTCGATCTCGGAGTTGGCACACAGACACACCGGGATACCCGCGACGATCCGGGGCGCCGGGCGCCCGGCGCTCTCGGCGGCTCTGGTGATCCGCGGGGCGATGTGATCACCGATGGCACGTTCGTCGGCCATCCACAACACCGTGCCGTCGGCCAGTTCACCTGCGATCTGGAGCATGACGGGCCCCAGCGCGGCCACCAGGACCGGCATGGGCTGGTCTGCACCCAGCACGGTGGGGTTGTGCACGGTGAACGAGTTGTTCTCGACATCGACGTCACCGGGGCCGGCCACCGCGGCGTTGAGCACCTGCAGGTAGTCCCGGGTGTAGGCGGCCGGCTTGTCGTACGGGAGGCCGAGCATGTCCCGCACGATCCAGTGGTGCGACGGCCCCACCCCCAGCGCCAGCCGACCGCCCGTTCCGGCATGCACCGAAAGGGCCTGCCGGGCAAGGGCGATGGGGTGCTGGGCCTGCAACGGCACCACGGCGGTGCCGAGCTCGATGCGGGTACTGCGGGCACCCATCAGCGACACCATGGTCAGGGCGTCGAAGTCGTTGGGCACCTGTGGCATCCACGCGGTGTCCATCCCCGCCGACTCGGCCCACTCGATGTCGGCGAGCAGCTTGTTGACCTTGCGCGCCATGTCGCCGCGCTCGGCCCCGATCATCACACCCAGTCTCATTTGACCGCCTCACCCGTCAGCGCACGCACCTCGGTGACCAACGTGTCCAGTGACGTGCCGGTGGGGAACACCGCCGCCGCGCCCGCCTCTTTCAGCTTCGGTACGTCACCGGCGGGGATGGTGCCGCCCACCACGACGGCGATATCGCCGGCATCGGCGGCACGCAGCGCCTCGACGGTGCGTGCGGTCAACGCCAGATGCGCCCCGGACAGGATCGAAAGGCCCACCACCGCAACGTCTTCCTGCAGTGCGATGGACACGATGTCCTCGATACGCTGACGGATCCCGGTGTAGATGACCTCGAAGCCGGCGTCGCGCAGGGTTCGCGCAACTATCTTGGCGCCGCGATCATGGCCGTCCAGACCCGGCTTGGCGACCAGTACACGCACACCCACCAGATCACTCCCCTTCCGAGAAAGCTTCGTTCCTAGAAAACGACCGGTTGCTGGAACTCGCCCCAGACCGCCTTGAGCGCACTGACCATCTCACCCACCGTGCAATATGCGTTCGCGCAGTCGATCAGCGTGTGCATCAGATTGTCGGTTCCTTCGGCGGCGCGCGACAGCGCCGCCAGCGCAGCGGCGACAGCCGCCGAATCACGCTCGGCTTTCACCCGCGCCAGCCGTTTCAACTGCAGCTCACGACCTTCGGCATCGAGTTCGTAGGTGTCGATATCGGGGGGCGGCTCATCGGAGACGAACTTGTTGACCCCGACCACCGGCCGCACCCCGGACTCGACGTCCTGGTGGGTGCGGTACGCCTCGTCGGCGATCAGGCCCTGCAGGTAGCCGTCTTCGATGCAGCGCACCATGCCGCCGTGTTGCTCGAGATCAGCCATGATCTCGATGATCTTCTCTTCGGTGGCGTCGGTCAGCGCCTCGACGAAATAGGAACCACCGAGCGGGTCGGCCACCCGGGTCACGCCGGTCTCGTAGGCCAGGATCTGCTGGGTGCGCAGTGCCAGTGTGGCTGACTCCTCACTGGGCAACGCAAACGGTTCGTCCCAGGCGGCGGTGAACATGGACTGTACTCCGCCGAGCACGGATGCCATTGCCTCATAGGCGATCCGGACGACGTTGTTCTGCGCCTGCGGCGCATACAGCGAGGCACCGCCGGAGACGCAGCCGAAGCGGAACATCGACGCCTTGTCGTGGGTGGACCCGTAGCGTTCCCGCACGATGGTGGCCCATCGGCGGCGCCCCGCACGGTATTTGGCGATCTCTTCGAAGAAGTCACCGTGGGTGTAGAAGAAGAACGAGACCTGCGGGGCGAACTTGTCGATACTCATCCGGCCGCGTTCGACCACGGTGTCACAGTAGGTCACACCGTCGGCCAAGGTGAACGCCATCTCCTGTACCGCGCTGGCACCGGCGTCCCGGAAATGCGCGCCCGCCACCGAGATCGCGTTGAAGCGCGGCACTTCGGCGGCACAGAATTCGATGGTGTCGGCGATCAGGCGAAGTGACGGCTCAGGTGGCCAGATCCAGGTGCCGCGGGAGGCGTATTCCTTGAGGATGTCGTTCTGGATGGTGCCGGTGAGCTTCTCGCGTGGCACACCTTTCTTCTCGGCGGCCGCGACATAGAAGGCCAGCAGGATCGCCGCGGTGCCGTTGATGGTGAAACTGGTGCTGATCTTGTCCAGCGGAATGCCGTCGAACAAGACCTCGGCGTCGGCCAGCGTGTCCACCGCCACCCCGACCCGGCCCACTTCCTCGCCGTATTCGGCATCGTCGGAGTCGTAGCCGCACTGTGTCGGAAGATCGAGGGCCACCGACAGCCCGGTGCCGCCCTGGTCCAGTAGGTAGCGGTAGCGCCGGTTGGACTCTTCGGCGGTGCCGAAACCCGAGTACTGCCGAAACGTCCACAGCCGCCCCCGGTAGCCGGTCGCGAAGTTGCCGCGAGTGAACGGATACTCCCCCGGTGCGGGTGGTTCGCCGTGCGCGGCGCTGCGATCGGCCGGCCCGTAGACCGGCTCGAGTGGGATACCGGACGACGTCTGGGTGCTGTAGTCGAACCGGGGCGTCTGAGCTCCGTTCTTCGGCGGTGAATCCACACGGATAACGTACTTGCAAAAAAAGAGAATGCCAATACCATCGCTGAGCAATGCCCGCTCATAGCCGGACCCGACCATCGGAGAAACATGCCCGAGAACAGCTCCAGCCTTCGTGGCGCCACCCTTGTGATCTCCGGCGCCAGCCGCGGAATCGGTCTGGCGATCGCGGTGGGCGCGGCCCGCGAAGGTGCCAACGTGGTGCTACTGGCCAAGACCGCCGAGCCGCACCCGAAGCTGCCCGGCACGGTCTACACCGCGGTGCGCGACATCGAGGCGGCCGGCGGTCAGGCGGTTGCCGTGGTGGGTGACGTCCGCAACGAGGACGACGTGCAGCGCGCCGTGGCCGCGGCCGTCGAGCGGTTCGGCGGGGTCGACATCTGCGTCAACAACGCCAGCGCCATCGCCACCGACGGCACCGAGCAGCTTTCCGCCAAGAAGTACGATCTGATGCTCGACATCAATTGCCGCGGAACGTTTTTGCTGACCAAGGCGTGCCTTCCGCACCTGCGGGCATCGTCGAATCCGCACATTCTCACCATCGCGCCGCCACTGAACCTCAACCCGTACTGGCTCGGCGCCCATCCCACCTACACCCTGTCGAAGTACGGGATGACGCTGCTGACCCTGGGCTGGGCGGAAGAATTTCGCGAGGCCGGAATCGCGGCCAACTGCCTGTGGCCGCAGACCTACATCGCCACCTCCGCCGTGAGCAATCTCGCCGGCGGAGACGAACTGGCGCAGGCGTCCCGCAGCCCGCAGATCATGGCTGATGCCGCCGTTGCGATCCTGCGCGGACGCGCGACGGGGCAGGCTTACATCGACTCCGAGGTGCTGGGCGACGCCGGCGTCACCGACCTTTCCCGCTACGGCGGCGGGGACAAGCCGATCCTCGATCTCTTCCTCGACGCGGACTAGTTCGCGGAAACCTCCATTGCGCATAACGAGAGGACTATTCTCACACGCGAATGGAGGTGACGGCCACCATGACGATCGAGCAGATCGAGCGACGCACCGAGGCCGCCGAGGAAATCGAGAGAATCCTGGCCGCCGCGGTCCGGGTGATGTCGCGCACCGCGCCGGATGCACCCAAGGTCAGCGACATCATCGGCGAAGCCGGCACCTGCAACAAGGCGTTCTACCGCCACTTCGCCGGCAAGGACGACCTGATACTCGCCGTGATGCAACGCGGTATCGGCCGGGTGACCGCGCACCTGCATCAGCAGATGGACAGCGAATGCGAGCCGGCGGCCAAGCTCGGCCGTTGGGTGCGCGGGCTGCTGGACCAGGTCACCGACCCGCACCTGTTCACCCTGTGCCACGCCACCGTGGCGCAGATGTCGGCCCCCAATGACGAGATGATGCAGCCGCTGCGCGAACTGCTGACCGCGCCACTGCAGCAGATGGGCCGCGTCGACGCCGGCCGCGACGCGGACGCGGTGTTCCACTGCACCATGGGCACCTTGCGTCGTTACGTGGGCTCGGGGCGGCAGCCACCGCAGGAAGATGTCGAACACCTGGTGCGGTTCTGTCTCAGCGGCATCGGGGTCCGGGTGGGTGAAGCGACTCTCACCTGAGGCGGCCCGCCTGGTGTTTCGCTACGCGGCCGGCGTCACCATCGCCCACATCCTGGCCGTCACCGAGGTCCTGTTCATCATGACCACCCTGCGCCCCGAGACCACCGGTTCGGCGCAGGCCCTGTTCCGGGACCAGAACGCGGTGCTGATCGTCACCGTGGTGGTCGCGGCGATCACCGTCGTCGCCGTGGGCAGCATCGCCAACGTGACGCCGTCGCTGCGTTGGTTCGTGCCGGGGTCGGAACCCACTGCGCGACAACGCCGTGCCGCCATCGGGATCGCCAGGCGGCAGTCGCTGCTGTTGCTCGGTGTCTGGGTGGCCAGTGGCGCCGTCACGGTCCTGGCCGATCCACGCCACGCCGCGGACGTGGCACTGCTGACCGCACCCGCGGTGTTCTTCGGGGTCACCGCCGCGGTGTGCACCGCACTGTTGCTGACGATGCGCACGCTGCGGCCCATCACCGCTGCCGCCGCCCCGACACTGGGCTCCCGCGACACCGCGCCCGGCGTGCTGGCCCGGTTGATCACCATGTGGGTGTTGTGTTGTGCGCTGCCCAATGTCGGTATCGCGCTGCTGATCGTCGCCCGCGCGCGTGGGGTGGTGATCTCCGACTCCGGCTCCATCGAGGTGCCCGTGCTGGTGCTGTCGGTGGTGGCGGTGTTGTGGGGCTTGCGGGCGATCATCGTGGTGTCGAGGTCGATCTCCGACCCGGTGCGTGATGTCGTGGACGCGATGGCCCACGTGGAGCGCGGTGACATCAGGCGCACCGTGGACGTCTACGAGCGTTCCGAAATAGGGCGCCTACAAAGCGGTTTCAATCGGATGGTGGCCGGTCTGCGCGAACGTGACCGGTTGCGCGACCTGTTCAGCAGGCACGTCGGCGCGGATCTGGTGACATTGCTGGTGCAGCGCGACACCACGCTCTACCGCGATGTCCGGGAGGTCGCGGTGCTGTTCGTCGATCTGACCGGCAGTACCCAGTTCGCGGCGGCCCGCCCACCGCAGGACGTGGCCGACACCCTCAACCGCTTCTTCCAGACCGTGGTGGCCGCGGTGGATCAGGGCCACGGATTCGTGAACAAGTTCCAAGGTGATGCCGCACTCGCGGTGTTCGGCGCCCCGATCCACAACGCCGCAGCCGCCACGGACGCCCTGGCCACCGCCCGCGACCTGGCACAGCGCATGCGTGATGTCCCCGAGGTCGATTTCGGTATCGGAGTGTCGGCCGGGCCGGTGTTCGCCGGATATCTCGGCGCACTGAACCGCTTCGAGTACACCGTCGTCGGTGACCCGGTCAACGAAGCAGCGCGGCTCGCCGACCGGGCCAAGACGCTGACGGGCCGCGTGGCGTGTTCGGGCGCCGCCCTGACCCGCGCCGATGGGGCAGAGCAGAAGAACTGGCGCACCGAAGTTTCCGAAGTGCTGCGCGGCCGCTCCAGTGCCACCGACCTCAGCGTGCCTACTTAGGCCGCGAGACGTCGATACCGTACTGCGCCGCTTTGCGATACAGCGTGGCCCGGCTCATCCCCAGCTCGTGCGCCGCTTCGGCCATGGTGGGCGCCCCGGTACCGAGGACCCGGACAATCTCGCCGCGCTCGAACGCCTCGATCCGGGACAGGTGCCGGGTGTCGCCGGCGAGGACTTCCGACGGCAGCATCGCCACGTCGACGACGTCGGAACGGCCCGCCGCCTGTGCCACCACCCGGGACAGCTGATCGACGTTGCCGGGCCAGCCGTAGTTCTTCAGAGCACGCGCGGCAGCCGGGCTGATCTGGACGTCACGACCGCGGGTGCGTCTGGCGATGTGTGCGGCCAGGGGAAGCACATCGGCACTGCGGTCACGCAATGGCGGCACTTCCACCACGGTGTCGACGAGCCCGGACAGGGCGACCGGGATGTCGGTGAACCGCTCGGCGGTCATCGCGAACGGCACGCTGGAAGTCTGCGCCACCAGGTCGCGGAGCCGCTCGGCCGCCCAGGTGGGCAGGGTGTCGACGTCACGCACGACGACGGCGGTGTGGGCCTTGCCGAGCTCCGGCGCCCACAGTTCGAGCCAGGTCGAGGTGTCCGACGGCGCGGGCACCCCCGCGGACAGGATGCGATCCCGCGGATACACATGGCGGGCCGCCTGGGCCAGCAGCGTCGCCCGGCCCACGCCGGGCTCGCCGATGGCGGCCACCACGTGGCGCGACGCCATGGCACGTTCGGCCCGGGCCACCACCTGGTTCCACGCCTCGGACAACTGGTGCAACGTGCCGGATCCCGGTTCCAGCCGCGGCATCTCGACCCGGAACACCTGACCACGGGAGGTCGGCCGGGGCCGTCGGCCGCTGGAGCGGGCCAGCATCAGCGCGGCGGTGTTGCTGGCCGCCGAACGCGCCAGGGCCAGCAACAAGTCGCTGGACGACTGCGACCACGTGGTGAAGTTGACGCTGCCCTCCAGCCGCCCGCTGACCGGATCCAGCACCGGTACCGCCGCGCAGGTGAACGAGCACAGATTCAACGCGTAGTGCTCGTCGGCACGCACCAGCGTCGGCACCCGGTCGGCCAACGCGAGTCCCAGCCCGTTGGTGCCGACCTCGCGTTCGGAGTAGGCGAACCCGGGCGCCAGGTGCACGTCATCGAGGGCCCGCAGCAGGCTGTGGTCACCGGAGAGCCGGCTCAACACCACTCCCTCGGCGTCGGTCAGCATCATGCTGACCGGTTCGGCCGACAGCGTCCGATGCAGGTCGGTGAGCACCTCGTTGCCGCACTCGACGAACAGCGATTCCAGGTTCTCGGTGCCGGCGAACACCGGTTCCACCGACTCCAGGGGCACGCCGTACTCCTCGCTGCGCTGCCAAGAAGCCAGCAGGCGCCGCGGCAGCGCGCGGTCCACCTCCTGCTGCCGTTGCACTCGGTCCGGTACTCCGTCAGACACTCCGCCGGCCCCTCCTTCGCTGTGACCCAGATTACATCGAGCCCGGTTCCACGCCGCCGAGGTGGCGTCTCAGATTGAGACGCCCAGACCCTCCGCGAAGCCGGTTCGCGAACCTACTCTCAGGCCAGTGCTGTGACAGCCGTCACAGGAGAGAGAGGCCAGCCCATGTACCGCAAGGACGACACCACGTACTTCATCGTCGACGCCCACATCGCCTTGTGGGATGCGCGCCCGGAGAATCAGCGCAATATCCACGGCAAACAGTTCATCGACTGCTTCTACGACTATCACCGCAACCTGTCGCCCGAATCGGAAGTCTGGAGCTACGAGGAATACCTCTATCAGGGCGGCGAACGCCTGATGAAAGACCTGTTCACCGACGGCTATGTCGACCACGCGATCTTTCAGCCCGCCCAGCTGGGCGAGTTCTACTACAAGGGTTTCGGCCAGACCGACGAAGCGTTCGAGCTGGCCACCAAGCACCCGGACAAGCTGACCTACAACCACAACTTCGACCCCCGCAACGGCGAAGCGGGCCTGCACCAGTTCCGTGAAGACGCCAAGAAGTACAACCTCAAAGGCGTCAAGCTCTACACCGCCGAATGGCACGGCGACTCCCGCGGCTGGCGGATGGACGACCCGTGGGCCTACCGCTATTTCGAGGCCTGCCGCGAACTCGGCGTGCGCAACATCCACGTACACAAGGGGCCGACCATCCGCCCGCTGGACCGCGACGCGTTCGACGTGGCCGACATCGACCACGTGGCCTCGGACTTCACCGACCTGAACTTCGTCGTCGAACACTGCGGCCTGCCCCGGCTGGAGGACTTCTGCTGGATCGCCACGCAGGAACCGAACGTGCATGCCGGGCTGGCGGTGGCGATGCCCTTCATCCACACCCGGCCCAAGTACTTCGCACAGATCATGGGCGAGCTGCTCTACTGGGTCGGCGAAGACCGCATCCAATTCTCCTCGGACTACGCGCTGTGGACGCCACGTTGGCTGATCGAGGCGTTCGTCGACTTCCAGATTCCCGACGAGCTCGGCGAATACCCCGCGATCACCGAAGACCAGAAGCGCAAGATCCTCGGGCTCAACGCAGCCAAGATGTACGACATCCCGGTGCCGGCCGAACTGCAGATCCCCTCCGCAGACGACCCGGCAGTCGGCCCGCGCGGCGCCGACAACACCGCCGAGAATGCCGACCACCTGGTGGGGGCGTGAGAATGAGCCGCCACCAACAAGCGATGGCCGCGCTGTCGACGGTGGTCGACCCGGAGCTCGACGAACCGATCACCGACCTCGGTTTCGTGCACACACTGGTGATCAGTCCGGCGCTCAACGTGAAACTGCACCTGCGTCTTCCGACCTCGTTCTGCTCACCCAACTTCGCCTACCTGATGGCGTCGGACGCCAAAGACGCTCTGTCGGCGCTGGATTGGACCAACAACGTGGTGGTCGAGCTCGACGACCACCACGACTCCGACATCATCAACACCGGACTGGCCACCGACGCCGGGTATCGCGGCACCTTCGGCCATGAAGCCGACCAGTCGCTGGACGAGCTGCGCGAGACCTTCAAGCGCAAGGCCCACACCGCGGCGATGGAACGCTGCCTGACCGCGCTGCTGAGGGCCGACCCCGAGCGCACCGAGGAGGGCCTGGGCGCTGTCACACTCTGCGAGCTGCCCGACGACAGCACCACGGCAGCGCTGTTACGGCGCCGGGTCGCGCTCGGATTGTCAACTTGGCCAGACGATCTCGTCATGGTCGACCATGCCGGCCGCGGTTACTCGGCCGGTGACGTCCCGCTGGCCCTGCGCCGGGCCCGGTCCACCCGGATCTCGATCGACGGTAACGCTCATTTCTGCCGCGGCCTGCTGCAGACGCGCTACGACGACCCCGTCACGCCCACCTCGGCGCACACCCTGATTCCCCTGTCCCCCCTGCAAGGAGCACTGTCATGAGCACGATGCGCGCCGTCCAAGTGGTCGGCTACCACCAGAATCTGGAGATGAAGGAAGTCCCGGTCCCCACCACCACCGGCCCCTTCGACGTGGTGATCAAGATCGGCGGCGCCGGCGTGTGCCGTACCGACCTGCACATCCTCGAGGGACAGTGGGCAGAGAAATCGCAAGTCCAGTTGCCGTACACCATCGGTCACGAGAACGCCGGCTGGGTTCATGCCGTCGGCGCCGCGGTCACCAACGTCGCCGAGGGCGACAAGGTGATCGTCCACCCGCTGATCACCTGCGGGCTGTGCCGCGCCTGCCGATCCGGTGACGATGTGCACTGTGAGGCCAACGCTTTTCCCGGAATCGACACCAACGGTGGTTATGCCGAGTACCTGAGGACCTCGGCGCGCAGCGTGGTCAAGATCGACGACTCCTTGGAACCCTCGGATGTGGCGGCACTGGCCGACGCCGGCCTGACCGCCTACCACGCCGCAGCCAAGGCCGCGCGCCGCCTCACCCCGCGGGACCGGTGTGTGGTGATCGGCGCCGGCGGGTTGGGCCACATCGGGATTCAGGTACTCAAGGCCCTGTCCCCCGCCGAACTCATCGTCGTCGACCGTAATCCGGAGGCGCTCAAGCTCGCCGAAGCCATCGGCGCCGACCATGGGGTGGTCGCCGACGGCACCCAGGTGGACCAGGTGCTGACCCTCACCGGTGGGCACGGTGCGGAGACCGTCGTCGATTTCGTGGGCGAAGGGGGTGCCACCAGCGAAGGCGTGGCGATGCTGCGGCGGGCCGGTGACTATCACGTCGTCGGGTACGGCGAGAACATCAACGTGCCCACGATTGACATCATCTCGACGGAGATCAACTTCATCGGCAACCTGGTGGGCTCGTACAACGACCTCTGCGACCTGATGGCATTGGCCGCCCGCGGCGCGGTCAATCTGCACACCCAGAAGTACGCCCTCGACGACTTCCAGTCCGCCATCAACGATCTCGACGCCGGCAACGTCCGCGGGCGCGCCATCCTCACCCCTTAGGAGTTCTCAGATGATATTCATCGTGGTCAAGTGGAAGCCGAAACAGGAGTATCTCGAGACATTCCCCGACGTCGTCGCCGAGTTCACCCAGGCAACCCGCAACGAGCCCGGCAACCTGTTCTTCGAGTGGTCCCGCAGCCTCGACGATCCATCGGAATACGTTCTGGTCGAAGGGTTCCGCGACGGTGATGCGGGTAAGGAGCATGTCACCAGCGAGCACTTCAAGAAGTTCGTCGCCGAAGCGCCGAACGCGCTGGCTTCCACGCCGCTGATCATCAGCCACACGATCGACGCCGACGGATGGTCGGAGATGGGTGAGATCAAGGTTGGCTGACAGCGCCGATGTGACCAACCGGACAACAACGTCCTCGCTGTTCCCGATAGGGCTGCGACCCGGGTGGATATCCGTCTTCATGGCCAGAAGCCAGGACGAACGTTGTTGTCTGGTGTGCGGCGGGCAGACCGAACCGGCTCCGCTCGACGGTAAACGCGACCAGCGGCGCTGCGTCAGTCCCGACTGCGCCGGACGGGAGTGGTGGGTGCAACTGACGCGCCGCCACCTATGAGGCGGTTAGCGGCGACGGGCAACGGGTAGAGAGACACCCATGGCCACAGTTGACGTGTCTGTCTCCTCCGACCAGTCACCGCGCGAAGCCTGGGCGCTGGCATCCGACCTCGACCGCTTCGGTGAATGGATGACGATCTTCGGCGGCTGGAAGAGCGAGGTTCCGGCCGAGGTCCAACTGGGCACGAAGGTGTCCTCACTGATCAAGGTCAAGGGTTTCCGCAACGTCATCCACTGGGAAGTGACCAGCTTCGAGCTGTTCAAACGCCTCGAGATGAGGGGCAGCGGCCGGGGCGGCGTGCACATCGCGCTGGACATGACGATCAGCGACAACAACCCAGGCTCCACGTTCCACCTGGTCGCGCGCCTGACCGGCGGGCTGCTCAACGGCCCGGTCGGGTCGCTGGTGGCCAGGGTGCTCGAATCCGACGTGCGCAGGTCCGTGGAGAACCTGGCCTCGCTGCGTCCGGTGTGAGTCCCATGCCCGCCGGCCTGCTGATCATCGGCAGCGGTCCCGCCGGTGTCAGCGCCGCGGAAGCGTTTCGCGAACACCGCCCGGACGCACCCGTGCGCATCCTGACATTTGACCCGGACCCGCCCTACGCGCGTCCTCCGCTGAGCAAGGAGTTCCTGCGCGGGGACGCCGACGACATCGCCCTGCACCCGCCGCAGTGGTACCGCGACCGGTCCATCGAGGTGACCCATGGGGTGCGGGTCGAAGCCGTGGACGTCGCGCAGAAATCCGTGACGGCCGGGGACCGTCGCTTCGAGTACGACACCTTGGTGTTGGCCTGCGGCGCCGCGCCGGTGCCGTTACCGGTGCCCGGCTCCGAGTTGGCTCTGCAGTTACGGTCGGCCACCGACGCGGTGACCTTGAAGGCAGCGGCGAAGCGCGCGGAGACCGCGGTGGTGATCGGTGCCGGCTTCATCGGATGCGAGGCGGCGGCTTCGCTTGCCGCGCAGGGCATTTCGGTTGACCTGGTGGCCCCCGATCCGGCACCTCAGGTCAAGCGCCTGGGCCACGAGGCCGGTCAGCGGGTGCGGCAACTGGTCGAGCGCGCCGGGGTGCGTTACCACCCCGAGTCGACGGTGAAGGCATTGGAGAAGAGCGCCGACCGCACCGCGGTGCTGCTCGAGGACGGCACCCGCCTGGTAGCCGACCTGGTGCTGGCCGCCACCGGTGTCGCGCCGCAGAGCGGTCCCGCCGAGGCCGCCGGACTCGACGTGCGGGATTCCCGGATCGTGGTGGGCAGCGATATGCGCACCTCTGCCCCCGATGTTTTCGCCGCGGGCGATCTCGCCTTCGCCTTCAACGACACCGCCGGGCGTCATCTCGCCGTCGAGCACTGGCAAGACGCCGTCGACCAGGGCAGCATCGCCGGGACGGTGGCCGCCGGGGAAGCAGCTCGGTGGGATTCGGCGCCGGGGTTCTGGAGCACCATCGGCGAAGCCACCATCAAGTACCACGCGTGGGGTGACGGGTTCTCGGATGCGAGGCTGGTCGAGCACGGCAGCGGATTCACGGTCTGGTACACCGACGACGGAGGCGCCGCCGTCGGGGTGCTCACCTACCACGCAGACGACGACTACGACGCCGGCAAAGAGCTGATCGAGCAGGCAGCGGCACCGCCGCGGTGACCGTTCGGTTTACCGGCGAGCGCAGTGGGTAATATGCGGCTTTATTAGCTGATCTTGACCGTGAGAAAGCATGCGCACCGAATTCCACCAGCACCTCGATGACTTGGCGTCCAACCTGGCGAGGATGTGTGCGCTGGCAGGTGGCGCAATCGAGCGGGCCACGCATGCGCTGCTGCAGGCGGATCTGGAAGCCGCCGAAGATGTCATCACGCAACTGGACCAGCTGACCACCATGAAAAATCAGGTCGAGCACGACGCCTTCCAATTGCTGGCCCTGCAGTCCCCCGTCGCGTCCGACCTGCGGGCCGTCGTCGGCGCCTTGCAGACCTCGGCCGACGCCGATCGGATGGGCGGTCTGGCCGCACACGTCGCGCGCATCGTCCGTCGCCGTCATCCCGCCCGGGTCCTGCCCGAAGAGGTGGACGGATACTTCGCCGAGATGGGTGAGGTGGCGGTCGCCCTGGCCCGCAGTGCACAAGAGGTGGTGCTCTCCGGCGATGTGGGGCGGGCGAAACAGATCCTGCAAGACGACGAAACCATGGACAGCCTGCACCGGCACCTGTTCACGGTCGTGCTGGGGGCGGACTGGCGCCACGGGGTGGCCGCGGCCGTGGACCTGGTGCTGCTGGGCCGGTTCTACGAGCGGTTCGCCGACCACACCGTCGACATCGCCCGGCGGATCATCTTCCAGACCACCGGCTCCAAGCTCACCGACTCCCCACCGCCGGCCGAATAACGGAACCTCACCCGCCCTGGGTGGAGGCCCTGATCACCAGTTCCGGTTGGAACACCACATGATCCGGGCGGTGGTTGGCCGGATCTTCGGCGGCGTCGATCAGCAGGTCCACCGCGGTGCCGCCGATCCGGGCGGTGGGCTGGCGGATCGAGCTCAGCGGGATCACCGCAGACCGGGCGAAGTCGATGTCGTCGTAACCGACGAGGGCGATGTCCTCGGGCACCCGGAGGTCCCCGATCAGCGTCAGCGCCTGCAACACACCGATGGCCAGCAGGTCGTTGGCACAGAACACGGCGTCCGGGCGCAGCCTCGCCGGCCGGTCACGCAACAGCTCTCCGACGGCGCGGCCCTCGAGCACCGTCAGGGCCGGAGTGCTGATCACCTCGAGCTGCGCGCCGGGAATGGCGTCGACGGCCTGCTGGGCGCCGGTCCGCCGATCACGGACCTGCCGCAGCTCGGCGGGCCCGCCGACGAAGGCGATCCGGCGACGGCCGACCTCGCCGAGGTGCGCCACCGCCATCCGCGCGCCGGCGATGTCGTCGACGGCCACCGAATCGAAGGGGGTGCCGCTGCCGTCCCGGTCGACGAGCACCACCGGCGTACCGCGCCGTTGCAGCGCGGCCAGCCGGCTCAGGTCGTCGCCGATCGGTGAGACCAGCAGGCCGAACACCCGCTGCTCGTCGAAGGTGTCGATGTAGGTGCGTTCGCGGTGGGGGTCGTCATCGGAGGTGCCGAGCAGGATGGTCAGGTCGAGCTCCCCGGCCCGGTGCTCGGCGGCACGCGCGATATCGGTGAAGAACGGGTTGCCGACGTCGAGTACCACCAGCCCGACGCTGCGGGACCGGCCCGCCCGCAGCTGACGGGCCACGTCATTGCGGACGAAGCCGAGCTCGTCGATCGCCGCCTGGACACGCGCCACCGTGGCAGGTGCGACCTTGCCCGGAGCGTTGAGGACGTTGGAGACGGTCCCGATCGACACCGAAGCGGCCGCGGCCACGTCACGCATGCTCACCACGCGACCATCACACCAGATGACTTCAACCGACGGCAGCCGCCTGGGGTTCGAAGCGCCGCACCGGGAAGCGCGCGGCCACCAGGGCCCGCAGCGATTCCAGGTCACCGGTCACCAAGCCACGCGCCCGCGCGGTCAGCAGCACATTGCCCAGCGCGGTCGCTTCGACGGGGCCCGCCAGCAGCGGCATCCCCAGCCGGTCGGCGGTGAGCTGGCACAGCAGTTCGTTCTGTGAACCACCGCCGACGATGTGTACCTCGCTGACGTCCACACCCGTCAGCTCCGCCGCGGTGCGCACCGCGCCGGCAAACGCCGCGGCCAGGCTCTCCACGATGGCCCGCACCATCGCGGCGGGGCCGTTCGGTGCGGGCAGGTCGCGCTCGGTGTACCACTGCGCGATCCGGCCGGGAATGTCGCCGGGTGGCAGGAAACGAGGGTCGTCGGTGTCGAAAACTTCAGCGGGTCTGGGCATTTCGGCGGCCTCGGACAGAAGGACACCGAGTTCGAGGCGGTGCCCGTCGCGGTCGAACTGGCGCACGGTCTCACTGAGCAGCCACATGCCCATGACGTTGTGCAGGAACCGGATCCGGCCGTCGGTGCCCACCTCGTTGGTGAAGTTCGCCTGCCGCGCCGCATCGGTGACGACGGGAGCGGGCAGCTCGACACCCACCAGCCCCCACGTGCCACAGGAGATGTAGGCGGCCCTCTCCGAACGCATCGGGATGGCGGCAACTGCGGAAGCGGTGTCGTGCGAGGCCACCGACACCACTTCGGCGCTCACCGGCAGGCTCAGCCGGGCACGGACGTCGGCCAACAGCGGCCCGCGCACACTGCCGGCCTCCACCAGCTCCGGCAGCAGCGATGTCGGCAGGCCCAGCCGCTGCATCAGCTCGGTGTCCCACGCCCCCTCCAACGTCAACAACGCTGTGGTGGAGACGTTGGTGCGTTCGGCGGCGCGGACACCGGTGAGCCAGTAGTTGATCAGGTCGGGCACCAGCAGCGCGGTGTCGGCCAGATCGAGCAGCCCGTCGGCCTTCTCCGCGGCCAGCTGGTAGACGGTGTTGAACGGCAGGAACTGAATACCGTTGCGACGGTAGAGCTCCTCGGGGCCGATCTGGGCGTGCACCAACTCCACACCGCGCGAGGTGCGCTCGTCACGGTAGTGGTGCGGCGTCGACAACAGCCGGCCGTCGCGCAGCAGGCCGTAGTCGACGGCCCACGAGCACACGCCGATACCCGCCAGGTCCGGCGCCTCGTGTCCGGCCGCGGCCAGACCTTCGCCGACGTTGCGGTAGAGACCCGCGATATCCCAGTGCAGAGCGTCGCGGCGGCCGTTCCACAGTGACACCGGATCGTTGGCGAACCGGGCCACCGACCGCATCTCGAGCCGGTCCGGCCCGACCTCGGCGAGCATCACCCGACCGCTGGTGGCCCCCAGGTCGACCGCGGCGACGGACCCCGTCATCGCAGGAAGGCGGCGGCCACACCGGCGTCCACCGGCACGTGCAGCCCGGTGGTGTGGGAGAAGTCCGACGTGCACAACGCGAACGCCGCGTTCGCGATGTTCTCCGGCAGCACCTCACGCTTGAGCAACGTGCGCTGCGCGTAGTACTTGCCCAGCTCCTCTTCCGGAACCCCATACACCGCAGCACGTTTGGCGCCCCAGCCGCCGGCGAAGATGCCGGATCCGCGCACCACACCGTCGGGGTTGATGCCGTTGACCTTGACCCCGTGCTCGCCCAGCTCGGCGGCCAGCAACCGAACCTGGTGCGCCTGATCGGCTTTGGTGGCGGAGTAGGCGATGTTGTTGGGGCCGGCGAACACCGAGTTCTTACTCGAGATGTAGATGATGTCGCCGCCGAGCTTCTGGTCGATCAGCGCTTTGGCGGCCGCTTTCGACACCAGGAACGACCCGCGGGCCATCACGTTGTGCTGCAGGTCCCAGTCCGCGGCCGTGGTCTCCAGCAGCGACTTCGACAGCGACAGACCGGCATTGTTGACCACGATGTCGATGCCACCGAAGGCCAGCACGCAGGCGTCGACGGCGGCCTGCACGGCATCCTCGTCGGTGACGTCGGCGGCGATCCCGACGGCGACGTCGGAGTTGCCGATCTCCTTCGCGGCTTCGGCAGCCTTGTCGGCGTTCAGGTCGGCGATGACGACGCAGGCGCCTTCGGCGGCCAACCGGGTGGCGATGGCCTTGCCGATACCCGAGGCGGCACCGGTGACCAGCGCGATGCGTGTGGCCAGCGGCTTGGGCTTCGGCATCCGCTGCAGTTTTGCCTCTTCCAGCGCCCAGTACTCGATGCGGAATTTCTCCGACTCGTCGATCGGGGCGTAGGTGGAGATGGCCTCGGCGCCGCGCATCACGTTGATGGCGTTGAGGTAGAACTCGCCGGCCACCCGCGCGGTCTGTTTGTCCTTGCCGTAACTGAACATCCCCACGCCGGGGATCAGCACGATCGCCGGATCGGCGCCTCGAATCGCTGGGCTGTCGGCGTCGGCGTGCCGGTCGTAGTAGGCCTGGTAGTCGGCGCGGTAAGCCTCGTGCAGTTCGGTGAGCCGCTCGCGGCACTTGTCGACCGGGGCGTCGGCGGGCAGGTCCAGCACCAACGGCTTGACCTTGGTGCGCAGGAAGTGGTCGGGACAGCTGGTACCCAGCGCGGCCAGTCGCGGATGTTCGCTGCTGGCAAGGAATTCGAGCACCCGGGGGTCATCGTTGAAATGACCGACCTGCGCCTTGTCGGTGGACGCCAGACCGCGGATGAACGGGGCCAGCTCGGCGGCCTTGGTGCGCCGCTGTTCGTCGGGCAGGGCCGCGTAGCCCTCCAGTGCGCCGCCGAAGGGCTGCGGTTTCCCGTTGGCGTCGATGTAGCGCTGCGCGGTCTCGATGATCTCCAGCGAATGCGCCTCGGCTTCGGCGGAGGTGTCACCCCACGCCGTGATGCCGTGACCGCCGAGGATGGTGCCGATGGCCTGCGGGTTGCGCTTCTTGATGTCTGCGATGTCGAGGCCGAGCTGGAATCCGGGACGCCGCCACGGCACCCACACCACGCGGTCACCGAAGATCTGCTTGGTCAGCGCCTCACCGTCGGCGGCGGTGGCCAGCGCGATACCGGAGTCCGGGTGCAGGTGATCGACATGGGGGGCGTCGACGAGACCGTGCATGGCGGTGTCGATGGACGGCGCCGCGCCACCCTTGCCGTGCAGGCAGTAGTCGAACGCCGCCACCATCTCGTCTTCGCGTTCCACGCCGGGGTAGACGTTCACCAGCGCGCGCATCCGGTCCAGCCGCAGTACCGCCAGGCCCTTCTCGGTGAGGGTGCCGAGGTCTCCCCCGGAACCCTTGACCCACAACAGTTCCACGGGCTCGCCGGTGACCGGGTCGGTCTCGCTGCCCTTGGCCGAGGTGTTGCCACCGGCGTAGTTGGTGTTCTTCGGGTCAGAGCCCAGCCGGTTTGACCGGGCGATCAGGTCTTGGACGGTCTGGTTGGTCATGTTTCTCAGGCTCCCCACGAGGATTGGGTTCCGCCGACACGTTCGGCGTTGATGGTGTTCTGGTATCCGGATTCGGCGAAGGCACGCATGGGGTCCTCCGGCAGCCCCCGTTCGCTGCGCCATTGAGCCAGCGTGGGACGGACATCGGTGTAGAAGGCGTCCATGAAGATTCCGTTGGCGCCCAGCACGTCACCGGTCTCCTGCGCTGTGGTCAGCGCCTCGGTGTCGACCAGCAGGGCGCGCGCGGTCATCTCCTGGACGTTGAGCACCGAGCGGATCTGCCCCGGGATCTTGGCTTCGACGTTGTGGCACTGATCCAGCATCAGCGCCAGATCCGACCCGCTCTCCAGCCCACCGCCCCGGATCACCTCGAACATGATGCGGAACAGCTGGAACGGATCAGCGGCCCCGACGATCAGGTCGTCGTCGGCGTAGAACCGTGAGTTGAAGTCGAAGGAACCCAGCTTCCGGAGCCGCAGCAGCTGAGCGACGATGAACTCGATGTTGGTTCCCGGCGCGTGGTGGCCGGTGTCCAGGCAGACCTTGGCCCGGTCTCCCAGTGCGCTGACCTGTGCGTAGGACGTGCCCCAGTCCGGGACGTCGGTCATGTACATGGCCGGCTCGAAGAACTTGTACTCCAACACCAGGCGCTGCCCTTCGCCGATGTGCTGGTAGATGGCGGCCAGCGATTCGGCGAGCCGGTCCTGGCGGCCGCGGATATCGCCCTGGCCCGGATAGTTGGTGCCGTCGGCCAGCCAGATCTTCAGATCCCGCGAGCCGGTCTGGTCCATGATCTCGATACACGCCAGATGGTGATCGATCGCCTTCTGCCGCACCATCTTGTCGGTATGGGTCAGGCTGCCGAACTTGTACTCGTCGTCCTGGAAGGTGTTGGAGTTGATGGTCCCCAGCGCCACCCCGTGCTCGCGGGCGTAGGCGCCCAGCTTGGTGTAGTCGTCCACCTTGTCCCACGGGATGTGCAAAGCCACCACGGGCGCCAGCCCGGTGAAGCGGTGCACCGTGGCGGCGTCGGCGATCTTCTCCTCGATGGTGCGCGGCGTGCCCGGTGTCCCGAACACCTTGAAACGTGTCCCGGAGTTACCGAACGCCCACGACGGGAGTTCGATCGCGAGGTTGTCGAAGGTCTCGCCAGTGAAGGTTTTCTGCGTCACTTCAGACCACTGCCTTTCCGGCCGCCGGATCCTGCACCGGTTGGCCATAGCGCTCGATTTCGATCTGCTGCAACGTCTTTCCCTGCGTCTGGGGCGCCCAGATGGCCCCGATGATCAAGGCTACCGTCAGCAGACCGACCAGCAACAGGCCGACGACCGTCAGGCCGGTGGCGGCCAGCAGGGTCGGGAAGAAGTAGCTCAGCAGGCCCGTCGCGGTACGCACCGCGAAGAACATCACGCCCTGGGCGCTGGCCCGGTACGGCGTGGCGAACAGCTCACTGGTCCACAGGCTGTAGAAGGCCTGCGCGCCGAGGCCGGACGAGATTCCCCACAGCACCGCGAAGATCAGCATGGTGGGCACGCCGCCGTCGGTGAAGGCCACCAGGACGATCCAGCCGACGATTCCCAGCGCGGCGCCACCGATGTAGAGCTTCTTCTGCGACACCCGGTCGCCGTAGCGCATGAAGCCGAAGTAGGTGGCCAGCACCGTGCAACCCCACACCAGCACCTGCAGCAGGTTCTGCGCCACCGGGCTGTGCAGGCCGGCGGTGTCGTAGACGCGGGGCATGAAGATGCCGGCCTGGCCGGCGACGGTGTTCCAGAACAGGTAGATGCCGCCGAGGAAGAGCAGGGCGGTGATGTTGACCTTGCGGGAGAACAGGCCGCGCAGACCGCGGGCGCCCAGGGTCACGGACGCTTCGGCTTTCCCTTCTTCGGACCAGATCTTCGACTCTTCCAGCCCCTGGCGCACCCACCAGACGATCGCGGCGACCACGAACAGGTGCAGGAAGATCAGCCGGGAACCGAGCAGGCCCATCGGGGCCAGGGCGGCGGCCAGCGCGAAGCCGATCAGCGGGCCCACCGACCAGGCCAGCTGCGCGGTACCGACGTGCTTGGCGCGCTCCACCGAGGGCGCCTGTTCGGCGATGTAGGTCCACGATGCGGGCACACCGGCGCCGACGGCGATACCGGTCACGATGAACGCCACCAACAGCATGGTGAAGTTGACGGCGAAGGCGGCCAACAGCACGCCGGCCATGTAAACCAGCAGATCGTAGGTGTAGATCGCCTTGCGGCCGAAGCGGTCGCACAGGGGTCCGCCGAGGATGGCGCCGATGGCCGCGCCGAAGGCGTTGGCGCTCAGTGCCGCCAGCAACCCCACCGCGAAATTGCTGATGCCGAATTCGGCCTGCCAGAACGCGAGGCTGGTGGCGATGGCGATGATCGAGCCGGCCTCGATGTAGTTCGACATGGCGACGGCGATGGTGGCCCGCCAGCCGGTCGTGGAGCGTGCTCCGATTTTCATACGATGTCCTCTGGTCTCAGTAGGCGGTGGGGATCAGGTGTCGGTTCAGGCGAGATGGAAGTAGTGCTGTAGCGGGCGCATGGCCTCATCAGGGTGGGCACTGTCCTGGAAGTACTGGCTCATACCGGCCTGCCACTTGGAGTTGACGTCGGTGGCGGCCATGGCCCGCTGCGCGGCCTCGAAGTCCGGCGTCTCGAGGTACCCGACCACCAGGCCGTCGTCAGGCCGGACGAACAGCGAGTAGTTGCGCCAGCCGGCCGCACGGAGTGCGTCGAGCATCTCCGGCCACACCTCTTCGTGGGCGTGCAGGTAGTCCTGCACACGGTCGGGTTTCAACTGGAGGAGAAAACAGACCCGCTGAATCGCGGTGTCCGGCGTCGTCGACGTCTCCGGCATCCCAGCCCCTTCGCTGTCTGAAGATTGAAACGTTTCAATCCCGTGAGTACGGTCACAGTAGAACGCTCGCTGTGGTTCGTCAAGATCCCTGGTCGGGCGGTGCAGATCGACGGTGGGGCCCACCGCACCGACGGCCGACCGCGCGTACCGTCGACTACATGGTCAGCCTCGACGGTGTGCGCGAGAGCCTGGGGCGGGGCCTGTTCGGCCTGGTTGCCGGCCCCGACGGCCCCTCCAACCGCGCCCGCATCCACCAGACGCCGGGCCCACGCTGGTTCGCCGAGGACCGGCCCATCCGCCGGGTCCACGGCGACGCGTCGATGTTCGTCGGCGGCTTGCGCGCGCTGCTGCTGCAGTCGTTGCATCCCCTGGCGATGGCCGGCGTCGCCCAGCATTCCGATTACCGCGGCGATCCGTGGGGTCGGCTTCAACGCACCAGCACCTTCCTGGCGGTCACCACCTACGGCACCGCGGTCGATGCCCAGCGCGCCGTGGACAAGGTCCGCGGCATCCACCGCCGCGTCCATGGCGCCGCCTCTGACGGCACGCCCTATGAAGCCTCGGACCCGCATCTGTTGGAGTGGGTGCACATCGCCGAGATCGACAGCTTCCTGACGGCGTTCCAGCGTTACGGCGCAACACCTTTGGACCAGGCTGGCCGCGACGGGTACGTCGCCGACACCGCCCGGATAGCCACCGCACTGGGCGTCGCGGATCCACCGCGCACCGAAGCTGAACTGGCACAACGCATTCAGCAGTTCCGGCCCGAGCTGCGCGGCACCGCCGAGGCACGCGATGCGGCCCGGTTCCTGCTGTTGACCCCGCCGCTGCCTCTGGTGGCCCGCGGGCCCTACGCCGCGCTGTCGGCAGCGGCAGTGGCCATGCTGCCGTCGTGGGCCCGGTTTCCGCTGCGGCTCCCGTATCTGCCGCTCACCGAAGCGACCACGGTGCGATGGTCCGGCCAGGTACTGGTCGGCGGTATCCGCTGGGCGATGGGCCCACGCTGAATCACACCGGAATGCTTGTGCCCGTTTCCTTTTCAGCAAAGGCCACCACACGGGCGGCCAGCTCGTAGTCGCACGCCACAGCGGACCGCCCGATCAGGACCGGTCCGCCCCGCAGGCCCATGATGCCGTCGACGCCGACATAGCTGCCGGGGGGAATCGGCTCACTGATGCAGTACAGCGTCGGCGCCGCACCCTGATCGATGTCATTGGCCAACCGGTCCCCCACCGCTTTGACGCCTCGGTGCACCAGCGCCATGGGCCCGCTGTCGGCGACATTGGAGATGTTCGACGACACCCAGCCCGGGTCGGTGAGCTGACTGGTGACCGGCGAGCCCGCCACGCGCAGCCGCCGGTCGAGTTCCAGCCCCCACAGCATCGTCGCCAGCTTCGACCGCGAATAAGCCCCCATCACCGTCCACTTCGCCGTGCGCAGGTGCATGTCCTCCAAGCGCAGCGTCGCGCGCTTGTGAGCCTCTGAGCCCACCGTGATGATCTGCGAGCAAATTCGCGGCAACAGCAGATTCGTCAACGCGAACGGACCGAGCAGATTGGTGGCGATCGTCGTCTCGAAACCGTCGGCGGTGTCGCGGCGGTGCTGCGTGAGCCCGCCCGCGTTGTTGATCAGGATGTCGATATCCCCGGCGAGCGCGTCCGGAAACGCCCGAACCGACGACAGATCGGCCAGATCCAGGTGGAGCACCTCGGTGGAGCCGCCGATCTCGGTGGCCCGCTGGGCGCCCAGCGTGGTGTTGCGCACCGCCAGGATCACGTGCGCACCCGCGTTCACCAGCGCGCGGGCCGTGGCCAGACCCACTCCGTTGGTGGCACCGGTGACGATGATGCGCTTGCCTGCCAAGTTGCCGAGGCGGCTCGGCGACCAGTGTGCTGACACGGTGCCCACACTAGCGTCCGCGACTCGCCCCACACCCGGAGAAACGCCCCAGAGCACGCAAAAACGTTGCAGATGACGACTTTTGAACTGTCAATAAACAATCGAATCGCCGAGCTCGGCGGTAACACTCAGCGCCGCAGCGCGGCTGTTACGCTGAGTCGGTCGCGGGTTCGTCGTGCACCACCGTAGGTGGTGCCGTTCGCGAAGGGCTACTTAGCCGGCAGGAGCGTGCGTATCGCTCACAGTATTACGGACCTTCCGCGGTTGGCCATCTGTGACCGGGCAACCGGATCCGGTGGTGTCGACGGCGCTTGGTGGCCGGCGGCACAGGATCTGAGCACCGCGTTACCGGACCTGGTTTCCGTTGTGGGTTCGTGGATCGGGCCGGTCCGTCGCGTCGTGTACGACCACCGAATGTGGCCGCCCGCACCCGCGCGCATCATCCGCGGCGACACTTCGGTGGCCGTCGATCCGTACCGTTTGCGGGCCAGCGACACCGTGCTGCTGCTCGGCACCCATTCCCGCGACGCCGTGCTGTTCGTCGTACCGGCAGCAGAACCCGAGGCCACCGCCAGGTGCGTCCTGACTGCGGTCGCGAACTCAACCCAACCGATGACCGTTGCGATGGTCAGGCGGCTCCTGCGACCTCATCCCGATATCACGTTGCATCCGTGATCGCACCACTTCTCCATTCAGGAAAGAGCTCATGAGCCGATTCACCGACACCATGTCCAGCAATGCGACCGACGAACGCGGAATGGTGACCGGTGAACCGGGTGCACCCGTTCGGCGCACCTGGCGCGAAGTTCACGACCGGGCATGCCGCGTAGCCGGTGGCCTGAGCGGCGCCGGTGTGAGCCGCGGCGCCGCCGTTGCCGTCCTGGCTGGGGCACCTGCGGACATTGCCCCTGTTGCACAAGGCATTTGGATGCGCGCAGCCAGCCTCACCATGCTGCACCAACCCACGCCGCGCACCGATCTGCAGCGATGGGCCGAGGAGACTGCCGGCGTCATCAAGCTGATCGAGGCCGACGTGGTGGTCGTGTCCGAGCCGTTCCTGGCGGCGGTGCCCATCCTCGAGGCACTCGGTCTGCGCACTCTCACCGTCGAGCACCTCTTGAATTCTTCTGCTGCGGAGCCATTGCCGTCGGACGAGGACGATGTGGCCTTGCTGCAGTTGACATCCGGCTCGACAGGCCCGCCCAAGGCGGTGACCATCACACACCGAAACCTGTTCGCCAACGCCGAAGCCATGTTCGCCGGAGCGGAATACGACCTGGGCACCGACGTGATCGTGAGCTGGCTGCCGTTGTTCCATGACATGGGGATGACGGGATTCCTGGTGGTGCCCATGCTTTTCGGGGCCGAGCTGGTGAAGATCATGCCGATGGACTTCCTGACCGATATCCTGTTGTGGGCCAGGCTGATCGACAAGTACCGCGGCACCATGACCGCGGCACCCAACTTCGCCTATGCGCTGCTGGCCAAGCGGCTGCGTCACGCGGACCCGGCTTCGCTGGATCTGTCTTCGCTGCGGTGGGCGTTGTCGGGAGCCGAGCAGGTGGAACCCGCGGACGTCGAATCGCTGTGCGCCGCGGGCGCTCCGTTCGGACTGCGGGCCGAAGCGATCCTGCCCGCCTACGGCATGGCGGAGACCACCGTCGCGGTGTCGTTCTCGGCGTGCGGTGGCGGACTGCAGGTCGACGAGGTCGATGCCGACATCCTGGCGGCACTCGGCCGCGCTGTGCCGCACACCAAAGGCCACATGCGGCGGCTGGCGCGCCTGGGGCCGCCGCTGCCGGGACTGCAGGCGCGCATCGTCGACGAAGATGCCGCAACGCTGCCGATCCGCGGAGTCGGCGTGATCCAGGTGCGCGGGGACTCCGTCACGCGTGGCTACCGGACGGTGGCGGGCGCGATGGCCACCCAGGACTCGCAGGGCTGGTTCGACACCGGAGACCTCGGCTACCTCACCGAGGACGGCCAGCTGGTGGTGTGCGGGCGGGTGAAGGACATCATCATCATGGGCGGGCGCAACGTCTTCCCCACCGACATCGAGCGCGCTGCAGCGCGGGTATCGGGCGTACGGCCCGGCTGCGCTGTGGCTGTGCGGCTGGAGTCCGATCAGCGGGAGAGCTTCGCAGTGGTGGTCGAGTCGAAGTCCCACGACGACCCCCAGCGGGTCCGCGCCATCCAGCATCAGGTGGCCCACGAGGTCTTCCTCGAGACCAACGTGCGCCCGCGAAACGTCGTCGTCCTCAGCCCCGGCATGATCCCCAAAACCCCGTCGGGAAAGCTTCGGCGAACCGAGGCCCGCTCGCTGGTTGCCTGACGGCCCGCCGACGTCGCCTGCTAGGCCAGCCTCGGGGGATCTGAAAGAATTCCGGCACTATGCGAGTTGACGGGCGGGAGATCGCCGTTTCGGGCAGCTTGCTGCAGCCACTGACCCGACGCACCAATGACATCATCCGGCTCGGTTTCGCCACCGCATTCCTGATCTTCGTGGTGACCAGCTCGCTGATCACCCGCAACGAATGGGAACAGCTGGAACGGTCCATCTCCGAGATCGTCGGCGTGCTCACCCCCACCCAGTCGAACCTGGTCTACCTGGGTTATGGCGTGGCCATCCTGGCGCTGCCGTTCGCCATCCTGATCGGGCTGATCGTCGGCAGGCAATGGAAACTGCTCGGCGCGTACGCAGCCGCCGGGGTGGTGGCCGTGCTGTCGCTGTCGATCACCGGCAACGGCATCGCCGCACCACGATGGCACTTCGACCTCTCCGACCGGCTGGACACCCTGCTGTCTCAGTTCCTCGACGACCCGCGCTGGATCGCGATGCTGGCCGCGGTGCTGACCGTCTCCGGGCCGTGGCTGCCCGCGCGGTGGCGGCGCTGGTGGTGGGGGCTGCTGCTGGCGTTCGTCCCCATCCACCTGGTGGTCAGCGCCGTGGTGCCCGCCCGGTCGTTGCTCGGGCTGTCGGTCGGCTGGTTCGTCGGGGCGTTCACGGTGCTGGTGGTGGGAACCCCCGCACTGGAGGTGCCCCTCGACGGCGCGGTGCGCGCCCTGGCCCGCCGCGGTCTCGCGGTGACGGGGCTGACGGTGGTGCGTCCGGCCGGGGCGGGACCCTTGGTGATCTCGGCCTTCGGGCCCGACGAACCCGCCGTCGTCGAGTTGTACGGCCCCAATCAGCGAAGTGGGGGCGCGTTGCGCCAATTCTGGCGATGGGCGCGCCTGCGCAAACGGGAGATCGCCCCCTTGCACGCTTCCCAGCGGCGCGCGGTCGAACACCGGGCCCTGATGGGCATTGCCATCGACGACATCGGCGTGGCCAACACCACCACGATCGCCGTTGCCGACCTCAACCGGGGCTGGACACTGTATGCCCACACGCCGGCGCGCGGCGTGCCCATCGAAGAATGCACCAGCCGCGACACCGCGGCCAGCGCGTGGGCCTCCCTGCGGCAGCTGCACGACCACGTGATCGCCCACGGCGATCTGCGGACCAAGGAGCTGACCGTCGACGAGGGCGCCACCCTCTTCGGCGGCTTCGACAGCGCCGAGTTCGGGGCATCCGATGTGCACCTGCAAGCCGACATCGCGCAGTTGCTGGTGACCACCACGCATCTCTACGGTGCTCAGCCCGCTGTGGCCGCCGCGATCGCGGCCTTCGACTCCGACGCGGTGCTCACCGCCTCACGCCGGCTGACCAAGGCTGCGATGCCCTCGCGGCTGCTCAAGGAGATTCCCGACGACAAGGCGGTGATGGCCGACGCCCGTGACGAGGTGATGCGCCAGACCGGCGCCGACCAGATCAAGAAAGAGACCATCACCCGGTTCACCCGCAATCAGCTGATCCAGCTGGTCCTGCTGGTCGCACTCGTCTACGTCGCCTATCCGTTCATCAGTACCGTGCCGGCCTTCTTCGACGAGCTGAGCAACGCCAACTGGTGGTGGGCAGTGGCCGGCCTGGCGATCTCGTCGCTGCGCTACACCGGTGCGGCAGCGGCGTTGTGGGCGTCCGCGGCGGGATTGGTGAGTTTCTGGAAGCTCACCTTGATGCAGGTAGCCAACACCTTCGCCGCTACCACCACCCCCGCCGGCGTCGGCGGCCTCGCGCTGTCGACGAGGTTCCTGCAGAAGGGCGGTTTGGGTGCGTTGCGCGCCACCACCGCGGTGGCACTGCAGCAGTCGGTTCAGGTGATGACGCACATCGCGCTGCTCATCGCGTTCAGCCTCGCCGCGGCCGTACCGGCCGACCTGGCGAAATTCGTCCCCGACGCCACCGTGCTGTACCTGATCGCGGGTGCGGCACTCGGGCTGGTCGGGGTGTTCATGTTCGTGCCGAAACTGCGCCGCTGGCTCAAGGACGCCGTCCGGCCGCGGCTCAACGAGGTGCTCAAAGACCTCAAAGACCTGGCCCGCGAGCCCAAAAGGCTGGCGGTGATCGTGCTGGGTTGTGCCACAACCACACTCGGGCAGGCGTTGGCACTGTGGGCCAGCGTCGAGGCGTTCGGCGGTGACGCCACCTTCGTGACCGTCACGGTGGTCACGATGGTGGGCGGAACACTGGCCTCGGCGGCCCCGACACCGGGCGGAGTGGGCGCGGTGGAAGCCGCTCTGATCGGCGGCCTGGCCGCGTTCGGTGTGCCCGCCGCCGTGGCCGTTCCGTCGGTACTGCTCTACCGGGTGCTCACCTGCTGGCTGCCGGTGATCGTCGGTTGGCAGGTCATGCGCTGGCTGGGCAAGAACGAGATGATCTGACAGTGGCGCACATCAGCCGCGGCCGCACCAGCTGCCAGCCGACAAGCGATCTGGGACGTGCTCGCCGATTTCGGAGCGCTCAGCGGATGGGCAACCACTGTCGAGCGCATGCCTCGGATTTGACCACGGTGACGCTCACCACCACCGTCTCGGCCCAACAGTCCGGCAAGCTTTTCGCCGGGCTCGCAGCACAGTGGAAGGACACCTATGTCGCCTGACCGTCCCGACATCGTGATCATCATGACCGATGAGGAACGCGCCATCCCACCCTACGAATCCGACGAGGTGCGGTCCTGGCGCGACCGCGTGCTGACGGGACGAAAGTGGTTCGACGACCACGGCGTTTCGTTCACCCGGCACTACACCGGATCGTTGGCGTGTGTGCCGAGTCGTCCGACCATCTTCACCGGGCAGTACCCCGACCTCCACGGTGTCACCCAGACCGACGGCATCGGCAAGCGTTACGACGACTCGCGGCTGCGCTGGCTGCGCGCCGGTGAAGTACCAACCCTTGGGAACTGGTTCCGCGCAGCCGGATACGACACCCACTACGACGGAAAGTGGCACATCTCCCACGCCGATCTCACCGATCCCGACACCGGCCGGCCGCTGGCCACCAACGACGACGCCGGCGTGATCGACCCCGCCGCCGTACAGCGCTACCTCGATGCCGACCCACTGGCGCCGTACGGGTTCTCCGGCTGGGTGGGACCCGAGCCGCATGGCGCTGCCCTGTCCAACAGCGGGTTTCGTCGCGACGGCCTGTTCGCCGACCGCATCGTCGCGTGGCTGAACGACCGTTACGAGCGCAGACGCGCGGGCGACGAACCCGCCCTGCGCCCCTTCCTGCTGGTGGCCAGTTTCGTCAATCCCCACGACATCGTGCTGTTTCCGGCGTGGACGCGACGCAGCCCGGTGGTGGCTTCACCGCTTGATCCGCCCCCGGTTCCGGCACCACCCACCGCGAACGAAGATCTGTCGACCAAACCCGCAGCGCAGATCGCCTTCCGTGAGTCCTACTACTCCGGATACGGCCCTGCTGCCGCAATCAGCCGGACCTACCGGAAGCAGGCGCAGCGCTACCGGGATCTCTACTACCGCCTGCACGCCGAAGTCGACGGTCCACTTGACCGGGTGCGCCGCGCCGTCACCGAGGGCGGGTCCGAAAATGCCGTGCTGGTGCGTACTTCCGACCACGGCGACCTGCTGGGGGCGCACGGTGGCCTCCACCAGAAGTGGTTCAACCTCTACGACGAGGCCACCCGCGTGCCATTCGTCATCGCGCGGATCGGCGAGCAGGCGACGCAACCGCGCACCGTGTCAGCGCCGACATCACACGTGGACCTGGTGCCGACGTTGTTGGCCGCGGCCGGCGTGGACGTTGGTGCGGTGGCGTCGGAGTTGGCCGAATCATTCTCCGAGGTCCATCCCCTTCCTGGTCGCGATCTGATGCCGGTGGTGCACGGCGCTGCAGCCGACGAGGACCGCGCGATCTACCTCATGACCCGGGATAACGTCCTCGAGGGCGACACCGGCGCTTCCGCGAGTGCGCGCCAGCTCGGCATCACCTCCAATCCGCCTGCGCCACTGCGTATCAAGCTGCCTGCGCACGTCGCCGCGAACTTCGAGGGCCTGGTGGTACGCGTCGACGATGCCGCGGCACCCGGGGCCGCCGGACACCTGTGGAAACTGGTGCGGTGTTTCGACGACCCCGCCACCTGGACCGAACCGGGCGTACGGCACCTGGCCGCCACCGGTATGGGCGGGCCGGCCTACCGCACCGATCCGCTCGACGATCAGTGGGAACTCTACGACCTCACCGCCGACCCGATCGAGAGTGTGAACCGCTGGACCGATCCCGGCCTGCTCGAGCTACGCACGTACCTGCGCACCCGGCTGAAGCAGTCCCGCGCGGCGTCGGTGCCGGAACGCAATCAACCGTGGCCGTACGCGGCTCGGCAGGCACCCGAGGCCAAGAGTCTGTTGCGTCAACTGTGGGAGCGATTCACCTAGTGCCCGCCTTTGAGCGACTTTTCAGCGACTCGGAGGTAGTTGTGGATTCGGTGATGCTGAGGGGAGCTGGGCGGTGGTCGCGGGGTTGTAGTGCGGGCGTGCCCGCCTGGGAGCGACTTTTCAGCGACGTGAAAGTAGTTCCGCTGCTTGTGTTCTGACCGTTTCCGCCGCGCCCGTTTTTGTCGGACCCGGTCGGTATGGTCGGGGCATGTTCCCCCAGTTGCCGACGATGATCGACGAGTTGCGAGGTGGCAGTGATGCCGCCCCGCTCGTCGATGCCGCGGTGGGCTGGGGCCGGTTCGTCGCCGCCGGGGAAGCGCAGCGGTTGGCGTTGTTGGCGGAGTGGGCCGCGCGGTGGCTCGCTGATGCCGACGAGGACACCTGCCTGGGTGCCGTCGATGACGAAGACGACGTGGTGGCCCAGATCGGGCTGGCCTTCGGGATCTCTCCGCGCTGGGCCTATCGCGAACTGCAGATCGGCGCCGCGATGCGAGACCGCTTCCCCCAGCTCGCCGCCCTGTTTCACCGAGGGGAGATTTCGTTGCGGGTGATGTCCACCGTGGTGGAACGCACGTTCTTGGTGGTCGATGACGAGGCGCTGGCCGCCATCGACGCCGCGTGTGTCGAGGCGGCCACGCTGTGCGGGTGGAGCGGGCTGTCGTACTACAAACTGAAAAACGCCATCGATGTCTGGGTCGAACGCTTCGACCCGGATGCGGTGCGGCGGGTGCGTAACACGGTGCGCGGGCGTGGGGTCACCGTGGAGCACACCGATGACAAGGCCGGCATCACCACCCTCACGATGCGGTTGACCAAACCGGGTGGCGCCCTGCTGATGGGCAAACTGCGCACCATGGCCAAAGCGGTGTGCCCCAATGATCCCCGCACGCTGGATCAGCGGCTCGCCGACGCCGCCGAGGCCTTGGGCGCTGACGCCGATCACCTGAAATGCCTGTGCGGCTCCGAGATCTGCCCCGCGGCCGCCGACGACGGGGTGGCCTCGCGGTTCGTGGTGCACATCTACGCCGAGGGCGCCCTGCTCGAAAGCCAACCCGATCCGTTGATCCATGGCGACGGGGTGTTCCCCACCGGGCCTACGAACGTCACCATCACATACCCCACCAAGGACACGAAGCCTGCGGCCCGCCAGCCCGAGCAGGCAGACGCAGCGGAGCCCAGCGCCGGCGACGATCCCGCGACACCGAACGGGCAACCGGCGCAGTCCGAGGCGGACCAGGAGCCGCGGCCGTCGGCTCCGCGGCACTGCCCGGCTCCTGCCGACCGAGAAGCCGAGCTGCCGGCGGGCGAGGAGTCCGGGTCAGAGGCGGCGAGCGCGGACGCAGACAGCGACGCTGCTACCGCCGGCGAAACCACACACGCAGGCGCGCCGGTCGCCGAGGCTGGTGAGCCCGCTGCTGCGATAGCGCCAGAGGCTGCCGAAACCATATCCGCCCCAACAGCTCCCAAGACGGGCACGGTGCCGGGGTTCATCCCCGGCTATGGGGTGGTGCCGAATGCGTTGATCGCGGCCCTGATCGCCGCCGGCGCCGAGGTCCGGCACATCAAGGCCCCGGCGGTCGACCCGACCGAGAGCTACCGCATCCGCGCCGCGGACCGCGAATTCGTGCAAGCCCGTGACCTGACCTGCCGGGTTCCGGGCTGCGACCGACCCATTCGCGACGCCGACCTCGACCACACCATCCCCTGGGGCGAGGGCGGGCCCACGCATGCCTCCAACCTCAAGGGCCACTGCCGCCATCACCACCTGATCAAAACCTTCCGCAACGGCTGGTCGGAAGTCCAAAAGCCCAACGGCACCGTCCTCTTCACCACCCCCACCGGCCACACCTACACCAGCATCCCGCTGAGTCGCATCCTGTTCCCGGGCGTGAACACCACCTCGGCGCCGGTGCAGCGGGGCAGTCCGAGACAAGAGGCGGCCGCCGACAAGTCGGTGAAGATGCCGAAACGAAAACGCACCAAGGCTAAAGACCGCGCCTACCGCATCGCCGCAGAGCGCGCACTCAACGCTGCCCACCGCGCCAGCGCCGGCACCCCCACCCACCGCGCGGCCACCCCCAAAGACAACTGGGGCTACCGCCTCTTCTTCGAAGACCACACCCAAAACGCCGACCCCAACGACCCACCGCCCTTCTGATTGGAGAAGCGAGGCAGAAACTAGGAGGCCCCGCCGAGCTGATCGAGTGCGGCCTCGGCACCCCGGTTCAGCGGGACGGGATCGGTGTTGCGCGCGTTGTCGAGCTCGATTCCCTTGGCCGCACCCACCACCTCGGCGAGCTGCGGTTGACGCTCGAACAGCGTTTTGGTCAGCACGCACGCCACGTTGGCGTCCAGGTCGTCGCGGACCAACAGCAGGTTCGGCACCACGATGGTCTTGGCGTCAGCGGGCAGCCCATAGGTCGCAGCCGGGATCACCCCTTCCTCGTACACCTGGCTGATTTCCTGCATCTTGGGCAGCTCCGGCGTGATGTCGAGGAACGTGACGTCATTGCGCGCCGAGGTGAACAGGTCGGTGATACCCGGGGTGGGCAGACCGCCCGACCAGAACAGGGCATCGATCGAACCGTCCTTCATACCGTCGACGGTCTTGGTGAGATCCAGCCGCTGGGCGGAGACGTCGGCGCTGGGATTCAAGCCGGCCGCCTCCAGCAGACGGTTCGCGATCACCTCGGTGCCGGAGCCGGGCGACCCCGTCGACACCCGCTTGCCGCGCATGTCCGCGATGGTCGAGATGCCGGCGTCGTTGCGCACGATCACCTGCGTGTAGTTGGGGTAGATGCGGGAAAGCGCCTGCACCGGTTGCTCTTTGCCGTCGAAGCTACCTTTACCCTCCACCGCGTCGGCAGCGGTGTCGGCCAGCGAGAACGCCACCTGATAGGTGCCGCTGACCAGCTGCTGGATGTTCTGCACCGACGCTCCGGTCTCAGCGGCGGTGGCTTTCACCTTGCCCGCGGTGGCGTCCGAGACCTGCTCGGCGAACGCGTTGCCCAGTGAGAAGTACACGCCGGTGGCATTACCGGTTGCGATGCTGACCCTGGTGTCGCCGCTGACCTCGCAGGTGACCTCGCCCCCGGAGTCGGCCGTCGGGGCGTCCTGGCGACCACCGCAGCCGGTGACGGCCGCACCGGCCAGCGCCAGCAGCGCGAAAACTGTTGCAGCACTTCTCACGTCGATCTCCTTCGGTCGATGAAAGTGAGCGCGACCGCGATCAGCAGGCACGCCAGACCGGCCACGATGGTGACCGGCTGCAGAAACAGCAGCAGAAGAGCCGCCGCAGCGGCCAGGATGCGCGGAATCACCCCTGCCGACCCGACGCCGAGCACCCAGCCGCCGGCGGCGAAGGACAACGCCACGATGCCCACACAGGCGGCGGCCAGCGCCCACACCACGCCGAGGATTGGCCCCCGGCCCAGCAGGTATTCACCCGGATCGGTCAGCACGAAGGCGATGGGAACCAGGAACGCGGGCGCGGCGTACCGCAACGCCTGCCACATCGTCGGGAACGCCCGACCACCGGTGACCGCGGAAGCACCCACGGCTGCAAGGGCAGTCGGCGGAGTCACCTCGGACAACACCGAGTAGTAGAAGACGAACATGGCCGCAGCCGGGGCAGGCACGTCGAGAGCCAGCAACGCGGGCCCGATGATCACCCAGCCGATGACGAACGACGCCGTCACCGGAACGGCCAGCCCCAGCAACGCCAGCGCGATCGCGGCGAACACCGCCGTCAACCCCAGCATGAGCGTCCGGTTGTCGGTGAGCGCACTGACACCGCCCACCAAAAGCGACGAGAATTGCGCGCCCAGGCCAGTTTTCGTGGTCATCGCGGTGATGACACCGGCCGCCGCACACACCGCGACCACGGGCAGCACCCCCCGCACTCCTGAGCTGAGCGCCACGAACAGCCGCCGCGGTGTCAGTCTGCCGCGACGGTCGAGGAAGGACAGCACAAAAGCCAGTGCGGTGGCGTACACGACGGCGCGGGTTGCCGAGACTCCGACGGCCAGCAGCACCACGATGGCGATCAACGAGGAGAAGTGATAACCGAACCTGGCCAGCAGCTTCCACGCGGACTCTGCCTCGATCTCGGTATTGCGCATACCGAAACGGCGGGCATCGATCTCGACCGCGAGCAGGATGCCCAGGTAGTAGAGGATGGTCGGAATGGTGGCCCAGCCGAGCACCACCAGGTACGAAACCTCCAGATACTCCGCGACGATGAAGGCCGCCGCGCCCAACGTTGGCGGCGACAGCAGTGCGCCCACACCGGCGGCAGCCAGGACACCGCCGGCCCGTTCCGGGGTGTATCCCGACTGCCGCATGATCGGCCAGGTGACCGCGCCCACGGTGACGGCTGTTGCGGTGCCCGAACCCGACACGGTGCCGAGCAGGAAGCCGGAGGCCACGGTGGTGCGGCCCGCTGCGCTGCGGGACCTGCGGAAGGCCGCCACCGACAGCGCGACGAAGAACCTTGCGCCGCCTGACAGTTCGAGCACCGCGCCGTAGATGGTGAACAACACGATGTAGGTGGCGGCGACGTCCAGCGGCGTGCCGAAGAACCCACTGCCTGAGTTGTACAGGGCATCGACGATCTGGTCGAAATCCAGACCCACGTGGGCGATGGTCCAGCTCTGCGGAAGCAGCCCGCCGTAATACCCGTACGCCAGGAACGCACCCGCGACGACGGGCAACGCCCACCCCGTCGTACGCCGACAGGCTTCGAGGATCAGCACCAGCAGCAGAGCGCCCATCACCACGTCGGTCGGCTCGAGCAGCCCCTGGCGGTCCAGGAAGGCGTTGTAGCCGCCACCGCCGGAACCGATCGTCATCGGCAGCACCGGATACAGGCAGACCACCAGTGTGACCGCCGCCAGCAGCCAGTCGACGGCACCCGGCCGGTCGGCCGGATCCAGGCGCCGCCAACCGGACCGGTACACCAGGAAGATCAGCGGTAGCGTGCCGGCCAGGAAGACGATCAGATAGAACTGGCTGCCCTGCGCCAGCGGGCGGAACACCTGCCAGATGGTGAGCACCGCAACTGCGAAGGCGACGATCGCGACGAATCCGTCGACCCTGCCCCCGAGTTCGCGCCCCGGGCGCTCCTGGTCATCAACCTGCGGCAGGGCCGGCTGATCGGCGCTGCGTGGCTCACTCGGAGCTGCCCTCTGCATCGAACGAAACGTTAAGCCGCCCAGCGCCGGCGCGTGGCGAATTCCCGAGTTCCGGTCCCTCGAATCCGGCGGCGTAGCTTTCCTTCACCACTTCCAGGTGAGCCCAGCTGTCGACGGCGAGGACGCCGGGCAGAGCGCGCACCGCGTCCAGCGCCTCGACGAGTTGGGTGTTGGAGAAGGCTCGGACCGTGACCAGGATGTCGTAACGACCCAACGTGCGGGCGACGAAGATGGCCGACGGCATGGCCGCGATGGCGGCCACCACATCATCATGGTCACCGGCCAGACGCACCCCGAGGCCCATGGCGCTCTGCCGGTCCCGGCCCGAGTGCCGTACCACCGCGCCGACGCGTACCACCTGCGAGTCCATCAACCTCAACACGCGCCGGCGCGCACCCGCGGCCGACAAACCCACCACCGCAGCCAGGTCGACGAAGGAAGCGCGGCCGTCGTCCTGCAATGCCCGCAGCAGAACCCGGTCCACGTCGTCGATCTCGGTGCGCACGTCACCTACCGGTCCGATCACGTCGCGGACCACCTCGACGTAAGTCAGGGTGTCGACACCGACAACGCCGTCCAGTGCGCGCAGTTCGTTGATGCTGCAGTCGATGTCGCGAAGCGACGCCGCTCTGAGTTCGGCGACGATACCGTGCGGACCGCTGGTCAAGGACAGAAACGGCACGTCGGGCCGCTGGCTGATGAGCTGCGCGACGGCCGCGGCAGGCCCGTTCAGCGCCAGGCCCACGTGCGCCAGGGCGCCACGGCCGAGAACTGCCGGATGAACCGCCCCACGGATGATCACCTGCCCGCTCGCGATCAGCCGTTGCACCCGAGCCGCCGCTGCCGACCGGGACAATCCCACGGCGCGGGCGATCTCGCCGTTGGTGAGGCGGCCGTCCACCTCGAGCAGAGCCACGATCGCCTCGTCGATTTCGTCCATATCCGCCCTCCCACCCAAACTCGCCCGAAGATTTTTGCGACGGCCGTCAACACCATATCGCGCGCTAGATACCCCCTCTGGAGCATCGTTGTACGCATCATCTACCTAATGCCGTCAGATCCTGATCAGAAACACCCGCGTAACGATCGAACTGCTTGCGACACGTCCAACGCGGCTTTACAGTGACCCGCACCACATCACCCCGATGTTCATCACCCAGATCTTCTGACTGATCGGAACAAGATGGCCCTGACCACCGAGCAGGTGCTCACAGCTACCGAGTCGCTGGTCGCGGCGTTCGCCGCCACCGACACCTCGGCCTACTTCGCCGGTTTCTCTCCCGCCGCGACGTTCGTGTTCCACCCCGAGGACGCCCGCCTCGACGACCGGGCCAGCTACGAAGCGCTGTGGGCGTCCTGGCTGGACAGCGGTTGGCGGGTTGAGTCGTGCGTCAGCAGCGACCGCCTGGTCCAGCTTCTCGGGGACACCGCCGTGCTCACCCACACCGTCGAGACCGTCACCTCGATCGACGGACAGCACAGCGCCACCCGCGAGCGCGAGACGATCGTCTACATCCGCGACGGCGACCGCCTACTGGCCGTGCACGAACACCTGAGCCCCGCGCCGGCAGGAAAGACAACAGCGTGAACGCGACAATCCCACCCGAGGGAACACCGCCCAAGGTGACCCAGGTCGAGACCCACGGCGTCGAGCCCATTCCCGACGCCGAACGCACCGCAGGGCCGCTCGATCTGTTCCGGTTGACGTTCGGCGGTGCCAACACGATCGCCACCGTGGTACTCGGCAGCTTCCCCATCATCTTCGGGCTGTCCTTCCGCGATGCGCTGCTGGCGACGCTGGCCGGCCTGGTGCTCGGCGCACTGATCCTCGCCCCGATGGCGCTTTTCGGGCCCCGCAACGGCACCAACAACGCGGTGTCTTCCTCAGCGCACCTCGGTGTGCACGGCCGCGTCATCGGCTCGTTCCTGTCCCTGCTCACCGCCGTCGCGTTCTTCTCGATCTCGGTATGGACCTCCGGCGATGTGCTGGTGGGCGGAGCGACCCGAGCCATCGGTTCAGACGAGAGCGGCGCCCAGAACGATCTTGCGGTGGCCGTGGCCTACGGGATCTTCGCGCTGCTGGTGTTGACGGTCTGCATCTACGGCTTCCGATTCATGCTGCTGGTGAACAAGGTGGCCGTCATCGCCGCCACCCTGCTGTTCGTCCTCGGCATCTTCGCCTTTGCAGACACATTCGATCCCGGCTACGCCGGCATTTTCGGGCCTGATGCCGATCCCGACACCAACGCGCTGTACTGGCCGTCGTTTGTCGGCGCGGCGCTGATCGTGATGTCCAACCCCGTGTCGTTCGGCGCCTTCCTGGGCGACTGGGCCCGCTATATCCCCCGCGAAACCCCGGCCTGGAAGTCGATGACGGCGGCGTTCCTGGCCCAGATCGCGACGCTGGTCCCCTTCCTGTTCGGGTTGGTCACCGCCACCGTCGTGGCCACCAACGCCACCGAATACCTCGACGAGGGCAATTACATCGGCGGTCTGCTCGCAGTGTCCCCGGGGTGGTACTTCATTCCGGTCTGCCTCATCGCCCTCATCGGCGGCATGTCCACCGGTACCACCGCGCTCTATGGCACCGGTCTGGACTTCTCCAGTGTCTTCCCCCGTTTCAGTCGGGTCCAGGCAACGGTGTTCATCGGGGTGCTGGCGATCGGGTTCATCTTCGTGGGTCGCTTCGCTTTCAATGTGGTGCAAAGCATCTCGACGTTCGCCGTCCTGATCGTCACCTGCACCGCACCGTGGATGGTGGTCATGATGATCGGCTGGTTCGTCCGCCGCGGATGGTACGACTCCGACGCACTGCAGGTGTTCAACCGCCGTCAGCGAGGCGGTCGGTACTGGTTTCGCCACGGCTGGAACTGGCGTGGCCTCGGCGCGTGGCTGGCCGCCGCGGCCATGAGCATCTGCTTTGTCAACCTGCCGGGTCAGTTCGTCGGCCCGTTCGGAAACCTGGCAGCCGGAATCGATCTCAGCATCCCGGTGGGCTTGGGCATTGCCGCCGTCCTGTACCCGGCGCTGCTGTTCGCTTTCCCCGAACCGCGCGACGCCTTCGGCCCCGACGGTCCGCGGGTGGTACCCACCGGCGCTCCCGCCAACCACCCCATCACTTCCATCGACAAACCTGATTCCGTTCCTGCGTAGAAAGATTGGTTCATGAACAGCCCCATCGGTCCCGTCGACGCCTCGAAGAACCCGCGCTTCGCCGGTATCGCCTCGTTCGCCCGTCTGCCTCGGCTGGATCAGGTGCCCTCTGCTGACGTCGTGATCGCCGGGGTGCCGTTCGACTCGGGGGTGTCCTACCGTCCCGGCGCGCGCTTCGGCCCCAGCCACGTCCGGGAATCGTCGCGGCTCATCCGGCCCTACAACCCCGCACTGGACGTGTCGCCGTTCGACATCGCACAGGTGGCCGACGCCGGCGATATCGCGGCGAATCCGTTCAACATCCACGAGGCCATCGAGACGGTCGAGGCCGCCGCACTCGAACTGACCGCAGGTGGCGCCAGCCTGGTGACGATCGGTGGCGATCACACCATCGCGCTGCCGCTGTTGCGCGCGGCCGCCCACCGGCACGGCCCCGTCGCGCTCGTGCACTTCGACGCCCACCTCGACACCTGGGACACCTATTTCGGCGCCGAATACACCCACGGCACCCCGTTCCGCCGCGCCGTCGAGGAAGGCATCCTCGACACCGAGGCGCTGAGCCACGTGGGAATCCGGGGTCCGTTGTACGGGAAGAAGGACCTCGAGGACGACCGCCGGTTCGGCTTCGGCATCGTCACCTCGTCCGACGTGTACTACCAAGGTGTCCGGGAGGTGGTCGACAAGCTGCGCCAGCGGCTGGGCAACCGGCCGGTCTACCTGTCCATCGACATCGATGTCCTCGATCCCGCCCACGCCCCCGGCACCGGCACCCCCGAAGCCGGCGGCATCACCAGCCGTGAGCTGCTGGAGATACTGCGCGGGTTCCGCGGGCTGAATGTCATCGGAGCCGACGTCGTGGAGGTCTCCCCCGCCTACGATCACGCCCAACTCACCGGTGTGGCCGCGTCCCACGTCGCCTACGACCTGGTGTCGCTGCTGGCGTTACGCCACGAGGAGAACTCCGGTGGCTGAGCGCAACGGTGGCGACGTTGTTGTGGAAACACTTGCTGCTCTCGGGGTTTCGCATGTGTTCGGCATTCCGGGTCAGCATGCGCTCGGACTGTTCGACGCGATCCGGCGCAGCCGCCTGAAGTTCGTGAGCTCGCGGGTGGAGAACAACTCCGCGTTCGAAGCCGACGGCTACACCCGGGCCACCGGCGAGGTGGGTGTGCTGTTCCTGTCCACCGGCCCGGGCGCGCTGACAGCACTGGGCGCAGTGCAGGAGGCCTACGCCACCGGCGTGCCACTGCTGGTGATCACCAGCCAGGTCCCACGTGCCGGGCTCGGGCAGCGCAAAGGCATGCTGCACCAACTCGACGACCAGCAGCGCAGCGCGCTCAACGTCACCAAGAGCACGGCGGTGGTGCGCGAGGCCGCGCAGATCCCCAGCCTGCTGGCCGACGCGTGGGCGCTCGCGCAGTCCGCGCCGGCCGGACCGACATGGGTGGAGATCCCGCAGGACGTACTGCTGGAAGCCACCCACGTGCCGCCGGTGACGTCGGTGGTGACACACATCGCCGAGCGCCCGGCGCGCACCGAGCTCGTCGACGAAGCGGCGGCGCTGCTGAACAGCGCCGCGCGCCCCGTCATCCTGGCCGGCGGCGGGGTACGTCGTTCCCCTGGCGGACCGCCGGCACTTGTGTCGTTGGCGGAAACCCTTGACGCACCTGTAATTTCCACCGTGGGCGGCAAGGGCGCGATGCCGTTCGATCACCCACTGTCGGCGGCCTCCTGGATCGAGGACCGCCACACCACCGAACTGCTGGAACACGCCGACGTTCTGCTGGCGGTGGGCACCTCCTTCGGCGAGGTCACCAGTAACTACTTCACGTTCGCGCCGCGGGGCCGGATCATCCACATCGACGCCGAGTCGCGGGTGCTGGAATCCAACCACCCGGGGTTGGGCATTCACGCCGACGCAGCCGCCGCACTGCAGGCCATCGGAAAGGCTGTCACCCCGCGAGACGGCGGGCGCGGCGCCGTCGTCGCCTCAGAACTTCGAAAATCGGTGCAGCACAGACTTTCCGAGCAGGATCTCGACCTCGAGCTGAACCTGATGCGCGATCTTCGTGCGGCCGTACCGTCGCATGTCCACACCTTCTGGGACATGACGATCGCCGGCTACTGGGCGTGGTCGGCGTGGGACCCGCGCGACGGTGGCTTCCATTCCGCGCAGGGTGCAGGTGGGCTCGGCTTCGCCTACCCCGCCGCTCTGGGGGCGGCAATCGGCTCGGGCACACGCACATTCGCCGTATCCGGCGATGGCGGCGCCATGTACTCGATCGCCGAACTGGCCACCGCCCGCCAACACAACGCCGATGTCACCTGGCTGATCGTCGACGACGGCGGCTACGGCATCCTGCGGGAGTACATGACCGAAGCCTTCGGCCAGGCCACCGCCACCGAACTGGCACGCCCCGATTTCGCCGCGCTCGCAAGCAGTTTCGGCGTTCCCGCTACAGTCTCCACCCCGGATACCGTCGGCGATGCCATCGCCGAGACGTTCACCCGCCCTGGACCCGCCCTCGTGGTCCTACCGACAACGCTGCGCATGTTCGCAGCCACCTGACCACAGGAGATCCCATGGGAAAGCCCATCGACATCGCCATCATTGTCGTCTATCTGATCGCCATGTTGGCGTTCGGCTTCTGGGGCAAGACCAGAACCAAGGACTCGGCCGACTTCCTGGTCGCCGGCCGCCGGCTCGGGCCCGCGCTGTACACCGGCACCATGGCGGCCGTCGTACTCGGCGGTGCGTCGACGGTGGGCGGCGTCGGTCTGGGCTACGAGTACGGCATCTCGGGCATGTGGCTGGTGGTCGCCATCGCCGTGGGCCTGTTGCTGCTGAGCCTGTTCTTCGCCGGGCCCATCCAGCGGCTGCGCGTCTACACCGTCGCCCAGATGCTGCGATTGCGCTACGGGGTGGATGCCACCGCCGCCTCCGGGCTGGTGATGGTGGCCTACACGCTCATGCTGTCGGTGACCTCGACGATCGCCTATGCGACGGTGTTCAACGTGCTGTTCGGCACCAACCGGACCGTATCCGTCATCATCGGTGGGGCCGTCGTGATGCTCTACTCGTCGATCGGTGGCATGTGGTCGATCACGCTGACCGACATGGTGCAGTTCATCCTCAAGACCATCGGCATCTTCTGCCTGCTGCTGCCGTTCACGTGGAATGAAGCCGGCGGCCTGGACGGTATCCGGGAACGCGCCAGCGACTCCATCTTCGATTTCGGTGCCATCGGCACCCAGACCATCATCACGTTCTTTATCGTCTACAGCTTCGGCATGCTGATCGGGCAGGACATCTGGCAGCGCGTCTTCACCGCCCGCACCCCGGCCGTCGCGAAATGGGGTGGCACCGCCGCCGCCATCTACTGCCTGTTCTACGGCGTCGCCGGTGCCCTGATCGGCGCAGCCGCGTCGACATTCCTGACCGACATCGAGGTCAGCGACGATGTGTACGCCCAGATCGCCGAGACCATCCTGCCGGTCGGCATCAGCGGTCTGGTGCTGGCCGCGGCCGTCGCCGCCATGATGTCCACCGCGTCCGGCGCGCTGATCGCCACCGCCACCGTCGCACGCACCGACGTCAAGCCACTGCTGGCCCGGCTGGTGGGCCGCACCGTCGACGAATCCCCCGACGCCGAACGGGACGTGCATTCGGACCGGCTGTACGTCGTGGTGCTCGGCGTCGCCGTGATCGTCATCGCGGCACTGCTCAACGACGTGGTGGCAGCGCTGACCATCGCCTACGACATCCTGGTCGGCGGTCTGCTGGTGGCGATTCTCGGCGGGTTCCTGTGGAAACGCGCTACCGGCGCCGGCGCGCTGTGGTCGATGGCCGCGGGCACGGTCGTCACCCTGACCACCATGGTGGTGGTGGGTGATGTGCTGGCCAACGAGCCCATCTACTACGGCCTGGCCGCCAGCCTGATCGCCTACGTGGTCGGCAGTCTCACCAGCCCCCGCACCGATGCCCAGGTACTGCAGATCTGGGAAGACCGGCTGGCGGGCCGCGACGCCACGCAGCCGGCCACTCGGTAGCCGGCTGGCCACACCCGTAGCCAGCTTGCCCTACAAAGGCTTCCGACCTGCATCGCTGTCTTTGCTTGGTACTCTCGGGTTCTTTGCTGCTGTGAGTTCGGTAGCTGGCCCAGGGAGTGACGATGCGGTGGTCGAACCGGTGGTGGCAGCCCGGTCGGTGGCAGCAGCGCCCCGATCATTACGACTGGCTCAGCGGCTACCTCCACGCCCGCGGTATGAGCGGAGCCGCGCGCATCATGATGGGCAGCATCGCCGGCTCGATGGCGCTGTGTCTGGTGGCCCTGCTGCTGAGCCCCGACGGGGCCCGCGGAACCGTGCCCGTCGCCATGACCTGGCTCGCGATCGCGGGTGGCCTGGCGTCGGCGCTGCTGTGGATCTGGCGCTGGCCCACCGAACGGCAGTCGATGCTGTTCGGTCTGACGTCCAGTCTGGCCATCGCCCTGGCCTGCCTGGCGCACCCCCAGCCGATCGCTGCCCTGATCGGCTGTAATGCGTTCGCCGTGATCGGCGCCTACTTCGCCTTCTTCCACTCCACCCGGGTGGTGCTCTACAACTTCGCGGTCGCGGCGACCGTGGGGTCGGCTCTGGCTCTGCGACTGGCGCTGTCGGGCCATCCGGTGCTGGGGGTGGTGGATCTGTTGTTGGTGCTGCAGATCAACATCGCCATGCCGCTGGCCATCCGGGCGCTGGTGAACGCGTTGGGCGTGGATCTACTGCACTCGGACCGCGATCCACTGACCGGGTTGTTCAACCGCCGATCGTTCGAACACAAGACCCTCGGGCTGGTAGTGGCCCGCGACGCCGCGGATGTCTGCCTGACCGTGGTCATGGTCGATCTGGACAGTTTCAAAGCGCTGAACGACACACACGGGCATCTGGCGGGTGACCGCGCGCTGGTGCGAGTGGCGCACGCGTTACGAGCCAGCACCGCCAAGGCCGACGTGCTTGCCCGCAGCGGCGGCGAGGAGTTCCTGATCGCGCACGTGTCGGCGCACCGCGAACCCGACCGGCTGGCACAACGGATCTGCGATGCCATCGCCGCGCTGCCCGTCAAGATCACCGCCAGTGTCGGCACGGCGAGCGCTCCGCTGGACCACAACGACGACGCCAGCCACCAGGCGCTGATCGCCCGTCTCACCGCCGACGCCGATGCCGCGATGTACCGCGCGAAACGCAATGGCGGGAACCAAGTGGCACACCACTGTGCCGAGGATTCGGTGAGCTAGCCGCGGACAACTGCTCCCCTTGTGAGTGCGGGCGGGGGGACTCGAACCCCCACGTCCTTCCGGACAATGGCACCTAAAGCCATGGCGTCTGCCAATTCCGCCACGCCCGCAAGCGGGTGTGATCGTACCGCCTTTCTATGGCGGAGAACTTGTCGGTGCCCGCGAATACGTTGAGTCATGCGGTCACACGACGAATACGAAGCCGTGCACAGGCTCATTGCCGCCGGCATGAATGACTGCGCGATTTCGCGCGCAACCGGTATTCCACGGCCCACTATCCGCGACTGGAGGCAAGAGCGAGGTATCCGCCGACGACGGATGGATTCAGGTATCTGCGATCACGATTTCTCCGGATTGCCCGCGGCTCCCTACGCCTACCTCCTGGCCATGTACCTCGGTGATGGATGCATCTCGCGGGCTCGACAGGTCTGGAAACTGCGCATCGCACTCGACGCGAAGTACCCAGCCATCATCCAGCGGTGCCGCGACGCGATCGACGCGGTGATGCGAGGACAACGAGCGGCAGTCCAGGCCTGTGCCGGGAACTGGGTCGAGGTCAATCTCTACTCGGCGCATTGGCCATGCCTTCTACCTCAGCATGGCCCGGGCAAGAAGCACCTCCGCGCAATCCGCGGCCTCATCGAGAGTGACGGCTGTCGCGTGGTGGCCAACGACCGCGGCGTCGCCAGCGTGCGCTACCACTTCACTAATCACTCCGAAGATATCCGCGGCCTGTTCTGCTGGGCACTCGACATGCTGGGCATCCACTGGACGCAGAACAGCCGCTACATGATCGCCGTGTACCGCAAGGCCGACACCGCGCGGCTCGACGAGTTCATCGGACCGAAATGCTGATTACCAGTGGCAATGGCGATCGCGGTACCGTCTAAGCATGCCCACTACACAGCGTCGGAGATGGGCGCTGATAGCGCTCGTCATCGTCGCTGCCTGCGGCTGCCTTGCTCTGGGCTGGTGGCAGTGGACCCGCTACGAGTCGGCATCGGGCACTTTCCAGAACCTGGGCTACGCGCTGCAGTGGCCGTTCTTCGCCGGGTTCTGCGTGTACGCCTACCGCAAGTTCGTGGTGCTGGAGGCGGCGCCGCCCGAGCAGAAGTCGACCACCGACTTGACCGAGATTCCCGAGGGTCTGCTGCCGGAGCGTCCCAAGTCGGCCGAGGCCGACAAGGACTCCGACGACCCCGCCCTCCGCGAGTACAACGCTTACCTGGCCGAGCTGGCCAAGGGTGACAACGAGAAACAGGACAGGACCACCGCATGACCGCTCCCAACACCCCCGACGCCCCGATCGTGACGGCTCCTGTCGATCAGATCCGCAAGGCGCTGACGGGATACCGGGTGCTGGCGTGGGTGACGGGTCTGTGGCTGATCGCCCTGTGCTTCGAGATGGTGATGAAGTACGGCTTCGGCGATGAACGGTGGAACTGGATCGCGATCGTGCACGGCTGGGCCTACTTCATCTACCTGTTGTTCGCGGCCAACCTGGCGGTGAAGGTGCGGTGGCCGCTGGGCAAGACGGTGGGCATCCTGCTGGCCGGCACCATCCCGCTCCTCGGCATCATCGTCGAGCAGAAACAGACGAAGGCATTGAAGGCGCGCTTCGATCTCTGAGATCCGGCGCCGCCGCTTTCGGGATCAGCAGCGCCAGTAGCGCGGCGACGACGGCGGCGCAGGTGACGAACCCGAGCGCGAAGTGCAGGGCGTTCTCCGTCGGGATCTCCCGCCCGGCGTAGGCCATCGTCATACCGCCGAGGATCGCTCCGATCACCGCGCTGGACAGTGACGTTCCCAACGCCCGCGCCAGCGAGTTGATCCCGTTGGCTGCCGCGGTTTCCGACACGGGCACCGCGGCATTGATCAGCGCGGGCAGCGAGGAGAAGGCGAAGCCGACGCCGACGCTCACCACGATGTTCATCACCATGACCCCGGGCGCGCTGGTGACGAGCACGAATCCGGTGAGGTAGCCGGCGGCGACGATCAGGCAACCGAGCACCAGCGTGAACTTCGGGCCACGTCTGGCCGCCACCCGGGCCGCGATGTTGGAGGCGAACATCATCGCCAGGCCACCGGGGGCCATCCACAGCCCGGCGTGCAGGACGGATTAACCGAGGCCGTACCCGGTTTCGCGAGGCAGCTCGAGGATCTGCGGCGCCACCAGCGAGATGCCGTAGAGCGAGACACCGACGCCGACCGAGGCGATGTTCGTGGTCAGAACAGGCAGCCGCGCGGTGGTGCGGAGATCGACGATCGGTGACGGAAAACGCAGTTGCCACAGGCCGAACAGCGCGAGGATCACCGCGGAGGCACCGAACAGCGACACCGTCGTGGGGCTTGTCCACCCCCACGCGCCCCCCTTGGAGATCGGCAGCAACAAGCACACCAGCCCGGCCGCCAGCAGCAGCGCCCCGAGCGGATCGAAGCGGTCGCGGGCAGTCGCCGGGACATGCGGGACCATCGTCAGGAACACCACGACGCAAACCACACCGAGTCCGGTGGCGAACCAGAACAGCGCATGCCAGTTCAGGTTCTCGGCAATCACGGCTCCCAGCGGAAGACCAAGTGCGCCACCGACTCCGAGCGACGAGCTCATCATGCCCATCGCCGAGCCGACCCGATCGGCGGGCACACTCGCCCTGAGCACACTGATGCCCAGCGGGATGATCGGCATGCCGAAGCCCTGCAGTCCGCGACCGATGATCAGCGGCAACAGCGACGTGGACGTCGCCGCGACCAGAGCACCACACGTCAGTAGCACCGCACACACCACGAGAACCCGTTGTGGGCCGTACATGTCGCCGAGGCGCCCGAACATCGGTGTCGCGACCGCGGCCACCAACAAGGTGGCGGTGATGGCCCAGCTCGCATTGTCGGCACTGGTGTCGAGCAGGCGGGGCAGTTCCGGAATGACGGGAATCATCAGGGTCTGCATCAACGAAACGCCGATACCGGCCAGACAGAGCGCGGCGATCAGAACGCCGGGATGCGAAGACCGGGGCATCACCCGGACTCTACCTTAGATAGGCTATCGATTCTTTTGGGCCAGGTCCGCCAGGACCGGCAGCAGCTGCACCAAGGCGCGGCCACGATGTGACGCGGCGTCCTTCTCCGCCGGCGTCAGCTCTGCCGCCGAACGATCCGAACCCACGGGCACGAACACCGGGTCGTACCCGAACCCGCCGTCCCCGCGCGGCGCGTGGGCCACGGTTCCCGGCCACTCACCGCGCACCACGGTTTCGCCGTCTTGCCACACCAGAGCGCAGGCCGACACGAACGCCGCACCACGGCGGTCGGCAGGCACGTCGGCCAGCTGACCCAACAGCAGAGCCGTGTTGGCCGGATCGTCGCCGTGCCGGCCCGACCAGCGCGCCGACAGCACCCCGGGCATACCGTTCAGCGCATCCACGGAGATCCCGGAATCGTCGGCCACACACGGCAATCCGGTGGCGGCGAAACCGTCACGCGCTTTGGCCAGCGCGTTCTCCTCGAAGGTCGCGCCGGTCTCCGGAGCTTCGTCATACGGCGGGACATCGGCGAGCGACACCAGCTCGATGCCGGTGATACCCGCGCCGTCGAGAATGCGCTGTAGTTCGGCCAGCTTCTTGGCGTTTCGCGAGGCAACCAGGATCCGAGACATCCGCTGCGTCAGCTTCCGAACGCCTTCTTGGGGGCCGGCCCCTCCGGAAGCTCACCCGGGTACGGCAGCTCGAGGGCCTTCGACTGGATGGCGAACAGCTGGTCGCATGCACCCAGCGCGGCGTCGAGCAGCTTGTCCAGGGTGGAGCGCGGGAACGTCGCGCCTTCGCCGGTGCCCTGAACCTCGACGAGCGTGCCGGTGTCGGTGGCGACGACGTTCATGTCGACCTCCGCGCGCGAGTCCTCGGTGTAGGGCAGGTCGACGCGCACCCGGCCGTCGACCACGCCGACGCTCACCGCCGCGATGGCGCACGACAGCGGCCGGGGATCCGACAGCTTGCCCGCCGCGCCCAGGTAGGTGACGGCATCGGCCAACGCGACGTAGGCCCCGGTGATGGCCGCGGTGCGGGTACCACCGTCGGCCTGCAGCACATCGCAGTCGATGGCGATGGTGTTCTCCCCCAGCGACCGCAGGTCGATACAGGCTCGCAGCGACCGGCCGACCAACCGGCTGATCTCCTGCGTGCGACCGCCGACCCGGCCCTTGACCGACTCACGGTCGGAGCGGGTGTGCGTGGCCGCAGGCAGCATGGCGTACTCGGCGGTCAGCCAACCCAGCCCCGAACCCTTGCGCCACCGGGGCACACCTTCGGTGACGCTGGCAGTGCACATGACCCGGGTCTCGCCGAACTCGACCAACACCGAACCGGCGGGGTGCGAGGTGAATCCACGGGTGAGGACCACGGGCCGCAACTCGTCGTCACGGCGGCCGTCTTCGCGACTCGACATCAGGCAACCCTATCGGTGTCGCCGAGGCGGCGACGAAGGAGCCGGGGAGAGCGGGCACCGCTACAAAATGGTCGAGCCGGTGCGCCCGGACCCAAGGATCAGGCGACTCGGACGTCGAACGTCTCGCCGCACACCACGGCCCGCACCGGGCCGTCGAACTCCGCCTTGGCTTCACTGATGACGTCCTCGCGCGACGTCCACGGCGGGATGTGGGTCAGCAACAGCTCAGACACGTTGGCCTTCGTCGCGATCTGACCGGCCTCGGTGCCCGACAGATGGACGGCCTCGGGCCGATCGGGCGCGTGGGTCCACGATGCTTCGCACAGAAACACATCGGCGTCGCGGGCCAGCTCGATCACCGAATCACAGATCCCGGTGTCGCCGCTGTAGACCAGCACCGCACCGGACGAGTGGGTGAACCGCATGCCGTAGGACTCGGTGGGGTGTGACACCAGCCGCGGCTGCACCGTCAGCGCGCCGAACTCCACCGACTGCCCGTCGACCCACTGATGCACGTCGAAGATGTCGCTGAAATCGTCGACCTCGGTGCCCTCCGGCGACGATGCGCCGCCCAGCCGCGACCAGGTGTCACTCGGGCCGTACATCAACTTGCGCCCCACCGGCGGGTTCGGGTGATACCGCCGCCAGACGAAGAGGCCGGGTAGATCAAGGCAATGGTCCGCGTGCAGATGCGACAGCAGGATGTTCACCTCGCCCGGATCTGCGTACCGCTGCAGGGCGCCGAGCACGCCGCCGCCGAAATCGATCACCAGGGGCGGGGTGTCAGGGGCGTTGAGTAAGTACCCGGACGCGGGCGAATCAGGGCCCACCACACTGCCGGAGCAGCCGAGCACGGTGATTCGCACGGTCACTAGCTTGCCATGCCCGGTATCACCCCGATGAAAACATCACCGCATCGGATTCGCAGAAAATCAGCCTCGGGTGGCCGCGTGCCGTTGCACTGGAGCAACGCCGGTGACCGCTGGTCCGAGAAAACGCGCGGCCAATCCGGTGAACGCGTCAGGATCGCCGGTGGCCTCGAATTTGAGCGCCGCCGGGCCCTCCTCGTGAGGGCGCAGCAGATCCTGTTCGGTCAGCACCCGCAGCAGGTCCTTGGCGGTCTCCTCGGCACTGGACACCAAGGTCACGTGGTCACCCATCGCCAACTGGATGAGGCCGGACAGCAAGGGATAGTGCGTGCATCCCAGCACCAGGGTGTCGACATCGGCGCGCTGCAGCGGCTCGAGGTAACCCTCGGCGAGCCCGAGCACCTGCCGCCCGCTGGTGACTCCGCGTTCGACGAAATCGACGAACCGGGGGCAGGCCACCGCGGTGATCTCGGTGTCGCGCGCCGCGGCGAACGCATCCTGGTAGGCGTGCGAGGTGATGGTGGCCTGGGTACCGATGACGCCGATGCGCCCCGTGCGGGTGGTGGCGACCGCCCGCCGCACCGCGGGCAGGATGACCTCGATGACAGGGACGTCGTAACGCTCGCGGGCATCCCGAAGACACGCCGACGACGCTGAGTTGCAGGCGATCACCAACGCCTTGACCCCGCGGTCGACGAGGTCGTCCATGATGGCCAGGGCGTGGGCCCGGATCTGCGCGATGGACAGCGGGCCGTACGGCCCGTTGCCGGTGTCACCGACGTAGATCATGTTCTCGTCGGGCAACTGGTCGATGATCGACCGCGCGACGGTCAATCCACCGACGCCCGAGTCGAACACCCCGACCGGCGAGGACGGGTCGCTCACCGCGTCAGACGCTTGTTCTGTCGTGCTTCCCGTTCCGGCTTGGACAGCAGGTACGCCGCGATGACGCCCGCGACGGCACCGCACAGATGGCCTTGCCAGGACACTCCGAACGTCCCGGGCAGCACACCCCACAGGATGCCGCCGTAGACGAACAGCACGACAATGCCGATGGTGATCTGCACGGCACTGCGGACGAAGAAGCCGAACACCAACAGGAAGGTCAGCCAGCCGAAGATCAGCCCGGAGGCGCCGATGTGGTTGGTCTCGTAGGCCGACCCCAGGTCACCGATCAACCAGGTCCCCACCCCACCCAGGATCCAGATGATGGCGGTGGCCCAGACGAAGCGCGACATCCCGGCCAACGACACCAGGAACCCGAGCACCAGGGCCGGCGCGGTGTTGGCCACCAGATGCTGCCAGTCGGCGTGCAACAGCGGGGCGAAGATGATGCCTTTGAGACCGTCGGTCTCCAGCGGCCGAATCCCGTTGCGGTCCAGGGTGTGTCCCGACAGCTGATCCCACAGCTCGATGACGTAGAGCAGCACGACGAACGAGATGACCGTCGCGCCGCCCACCATCCAGGGTGGGCGTTTCTTCGGTTGTGGTTGCTGGGTGTATCCGAGTGGCTGGTTCACATGGACACCGTTGCGAAGATCAAGCCCATAGCTGCCCTTCCAAAGCGTCTTCGGCTTCGTCCAGGCTACCGGCGTACGCCCCGGTCGACAGATACTTCCAGCCGGCATCGCACACCGTGAACAGGATGTCGGCGCGCTCCCCCGCTTTGAGCGCCTTGGCGCCCATACCGAGCGCGGCGTGCAGGATCGCTCCGGTGGAGATCCCGGCGAAGATCCCTTCGACCTGCACCAACTCCCGGGTCCGTTTGACCGCTTCGAACGCGCCCACCGAATACCGGGTGGTCAACACCTCGGGGTCATAGAGCTCCGGCACGAAGCCCTCGTCGATGTTGCGCAGTGCGTACACCCCTTCGCCGTACCGGGGCTCGGCCGCCACGATCTGCACGCCTGGGACGTGCTCGCGCAGGTAACGGCCGGTGCCCATCAACGTCCCGGTGGTGCCCAGGCCCGCGACGAAGTGGGTGATCTCGGGCAGGTCGGCCACGATCTCCGGGCCGGTGCCGTAATAGTGCGCGTCGGCGTTCGCCGGGTTGCCGTACTGGTAGAGCATCACCCAGTCCGGATGTTCCGCAGCAAGCTTCTTGGCGGTGGCGACGGCAGTGTTGGAGCCGCCCTCGGCGGGGCTGAAGATGATCTGCGCTCCGTAGAGCTCCAAGATCTGACGCCGCTCGATGGAGGTGTTCTCCGGCATGACGCAGATCAGGTGGTAACCCTTGAGACGGGCGGCCATGGCCAACGAGATCCCGGTGTTGCCGCTGGTGGGTTCCAGGATGGTGTCACCAGGTTTGACCAGACCGTCCCGTTCGGCCTGTTCGATCATCCGCAGCGCGGGCCGGTCCTTGATGGACCCGGTGGGGTTGCGGTCTTCGAGCTTGGCCCACAACCGCACGTGCGGGCCTCCCCCAGTTGCCGGGTCCGAATCGTCCCACCGCGGCGACAGCCGCTGCAGCCCGACGATCGGGGTGTCACCAACGGACTCGAGCAGCGAGTTGTATCTCATGCCCCACCAGCGACAGCGGGCAAGATGGTGACCGAGTCGCCGTCGGAGATCGCGGTGTCCAGTCCGCCCGAGAAGCGCACGTCCTCGTCATTGACGTAGATGTTGACGAACCGGTGCAGCTTGCCGTTGTCCACCAGGCGCTCGGAGATCCCGGAGTAGTTGGCCTCGAGGTCGCTGATCACGGCCTGCAGGGTGGCACCGTCGGCGGTGACGCGCTTCTCACCGCCGGTGTGGGTGCGCAGGATCGTGGGGATCGACACGGAAACAGACATGGGTTGGGCCTTCCTAGTACTGACTGACGATGTTGACGGGTTCCTCGGTGACCACCCCGTCGAGGATCCGGTAGCTGCGCAGCTCGTGCTTTTCAGGGTCCCGGGTGGACACCAGCACGTAGTGGGCGTCGGGCTCGGAGGCATACGAGATGTCGGTGCGGCTCGGATATGCCTCGGTGGCCGTGTGGGAGTGGTAGATGACGACCGGGACCTCGTCCGCATCGTCCATGGCGCGCCACACTTTGAGCTGTTCCCCGGAATCGAATCGGTAGAACGTCGGCGAACGCTCCGCGTTCACCATCGGTACGTGCCGCTCCGGCCGGTCGGCCCCTTCGGGGCCCGCCAGGACACCGCACGCTTCGTCGGGATGATCGGCGCGAGCGTGCGCCACCATCGCGTCGACCAGGTCGGCACGGATCGTCAACAACTCTCAAACTCCCTCGTGAACATTCCCCGTCGCCCCGATACCGAACGCTCCGGGCAACATGCCACGGTAGGTCGGTATTCCGGCGATGGGCTCAGCGGCCAGCACTCCAGTGAGCACGGCCACAGCCAGACAGTCGGCCGCGGCGGCGCCGATGGCGGCCACCAATTTGGTCTCCGGTGACATGGAAGCCGGGGTGGCCGGGTCCGGCGGCACCTCGATGGCACCGGTGGCCAGCGCGAACACCGTGTCACCGTCGATGGGTGTGTGAGCCGGGCGGATGCTGTGCGCCAGACCGTCGTGCGCGGCGACGGCCATGCGCTGACAGGCCGCCGGGCTCAATGCCGCGTCGGTGGCCACCACCGCGATGGTGGTGTTGAGCGGCCCCTTCTCGCGGTCGAGGTCGGCGAGCGCGGCCACCTGCTCAGCCGGTGGTGTCACCAGGCCGAACGCCCTGATCAGATGCGCCATCCAGGGCAGCCCGGTCTCGGGGTCGACGACGTTGCCCGCCGCGTTGACGGCAACGACGGCGCCGACCGTCACGCCGAGTCCCGGCAGCGTCACCGATGCGGTTCCCAGACCGCCTTTGAGAACCCCGGCGCGGGCTCCGACGCCGGCGCCGGCGGTGCCCAGTTCGAAATCGATCCCGGCGGCCGCCGCGGCGGCATAGCCGAATTCAGCGGTGGGACGGCACTGCCAGCCCCCCACCGGCAGATCGAAGATCACCGCCCCGGGCACGATCGGCACCACACCGCCGTCCATGGCGACACCGCGGCCCTGCTCCTCGAGCCAGTGCATCACGCCATCGGCAGCGGCCAGCCCGTACGCGCTGCCACCGGTGAGCAACACAGCGTCCACGTAGCGCACACTGTTCGCCGGTTCCAGGAGGTCGGTCTCCCGGCTGCCGGGAGCCCCGCCGCGCACATCGACGGCCCCGACCGTGCCGGGTGGGGTGACGATCACGGTGGTGCCGACGGCCCAGCCGGATCCGAGCGTGGCGTCGGGATCGAGTTTGTGGTGGTTGCCCACCAGGATGCCGGCGACGTCGGTGATCGACCCCGTCATCGCGTGCTCTTGCCCATCAGGCTCAGCACCAGATACTCCTGCAGCACGGTCAGCCATTGATAGACGTCCAGGTGCCCGGCCATCGGATGACCCGGCGGCAACGAGTCGGGCCCGCCCGGACCGATGTCGAGCATGGTGCCCAGCGCCAGCCGGACGTCGTTCACCGAGGCCACCCACGCGAACGCGTCGTCCTCGGAGAGCTCGAAGCGACCGCCACCCTGCGGGCAGGTGTCCAACAAACGTTGCGCTGCTTGACGTTTCGCGTCGATGATGTCCGGTTCATGCAGGCTGCGCAGCGCGCTGTTCAAACTCTCGGCGGCCGCCGAGCCGGCCGGGTGGTCGTTCTGCGGACGGAAGAAGTCCGGCAGCAGACGTCCCAGCGTGGCGTCCTCGGGGGCTGCGGTGTGTCCGGTGCGCATCCCGGTGATCTGTTCGAGTTCGTCGCTGGGCGACGACGATTCCCGCTCGTCGAGCATGCCCACCAGCGAGGTCACCATGTTCTGCAGCAACGCGGCTTCATGCGGGTCGAGGGCGGACCGAAACCGGGGACCGTCAGCGGTGTCCACTCGCTTCCATTTGCGCACCGTCCGTCAGCGGTCCTGCTGCATGGTGGCCCACAGCCCGGCGGCGTGCAGCTTCGAGACGTCGACCTCCATGGATTCCCGCGTGCCCGACGACACCACCGCCTTGCCCTCGTTGTGCACCTGCAGCATCAACTCGGTGGCTTTGGGTTCGGAGTACCCGAACAGCTTCTGCAGGATGTAGGTGACGTAGTTCATCAGGTTGACCGGGTCATCCCAGACGATCGTCACCCAGGGCCGTTGTGTCGAATCCACGGTGTCGCCATGCCGCTGCCCGACAGACCCCGGTTTGGTCGATGCTGGCGAAGCCATGGCTATGAGGATACCGAGGGCGGCAGGCGCGGGTAACCGGCCTCACGGACACGCTTGTGATACCCGTAAACGGGAACCGGCGCTCGGACGTTAGCGTAATGGCCGTGACGGTGGCGCTGCTGACCGACAAGTACGAGCTGACCATGCTGTCGGCTGCGCTGCGCGACGGTACAGCGCAACGCCGAACCAGCTTCGAGCTGTTCGCCCGCAGGCTGCCCCCGGGTCGCCGCTACGGCGTGGTCGCGGGCACCGGCAGGTTCCTGGAGGCGTTGGCGGAGTTCACCTTTGACCAACAGGCCCTCGATCTGCTCTCGGAGTTCCTCGATCCCGACACGCTGCTGTATCTGCGTGACTTCCGGTTCACCGGCGACATCGACGGCTACCCCGAGGGCGAGCTGTACTTTCCGGGCTCGCCCGTGCTCTCGGTCCACGGCAGCTTCGCCGAATGCGTGCTGTTCGAGACGCTGGCGCTGTCGATCTTCAATCACGACGCCGCCATCGCCTCGGCCGCCGCCCGGATGGTCAGCGCCGCCCAGGGCCGAACCCTCATCGAGATGGGCTCGCGGCGCACCCACGAACGTGCGGCCGTGGCCGCTGCCCGCGCCGCCTACATCGCCGGGTTCGACGGCTCGTCGAATCTGGAGGCCCAGCGGGTGCACGGTGTGCCGGCGCTGGGCACCAGCGCACATGCCTTCACCATGCTGCACACCACCGCCCAGGGTTCCGACGAGCTGGCTGCCTTCCGCGCCCAGGTCGCCGCACTGGGCGTGAGCACCACCCTGCTGGTGGACACCTACGACGTCACCACCGGTATCGAGAACGCCATCGCCGCGGCCGGCACCGAGCTGGGAGCGGTGCGCATCGATTCCGGTGACCTGGGTGTGCTGGCCCGGCAGGCGCGGGCACAGCTCGACGCGCTGGGCGCCACCAACACCAGGATCGTGCTGTCGGGCGATCTCGACGAATACTCCATCGCCGCGCTGCGCGCCGAGCCCGTCGACAGTTACGGCGTCGGCACCTCACTGGTCACCGGCTCGGGCGCCCCCACCGCGGGCATGGTGTACAAGCTGGTCGAGGTCGACGGTATCCCGGTGCAGAAACGCAGCAGCCACAAGGAATCCCATGGCGGTCGCAAACAGGCGGTCCGCTACGCCAGGTCGTCGGGCACCATCGTCGAAGAAGTGATCTTCCCCGCGCACACTCCGCCCGCCGACGTCGAGGAAGGCCGGTTGCTGACGGTGCCGCTGGTCCGCGGCGGCGACGTCGTGGCGTCCACCGAGCTGGCCGAGGCCCGTGCCCGCGTGGCCGCCGGACTGACCAGCATTCCGTGGGAGGGCCTCAAACTGTCGGCGGGTGAGCCGGCCATCTCGACCCGGGTCGTCGCACCCTGAGCACGCTCGATGTGACCGAGCTGCTGGCGCTCGCGGTATCCGCCCTCGGAGGGACTGAGCGCAGCGGACAGGTCGAGATGGCCGAGGCGGTGTCGCGCGCCTTCGACAAGGGCGAACACCTGGCCGTGCAGGCCGGGACCGGAACCGGGAAATCGCTGGCCTACCTGGTGCCCGCGCTGGCCAAGGCCGCCGACGAGCGTGGTCCGGTGGTGGTCTCCACCGCCACCATCGCCTTGCAGCGCCAGCTGGTCGACCGGGATCTGCCCCGGCTCAGCGCCGCGCTGGCCGAGTCGCTGCCACGGGAGCCGAGTTTCGCGCTCTTGAAAGGCCGCTCGAACTACGTGTGCCTGAACAAGATCCACAACGGTTCCGCGGGCACCGATGCCGACACCCCGCCGCAGGAACTGCTGTTCGAACCCATGGCGGCCTCCGCCCTGGGCCGCGACGTCGCCCGGCTCACCGAGTGGGCGTCGGAGACCCGCAGCGGCGACCGCGACGAAGTGAAACCCGGTGTGTCCGACCGGGCCTGGGCGCAGGTCAGCGTGTCGGCCCGGGAGTGCATCGGCGCGCAGCGGTGCCCGTTCGGCACCGAGTGCTTCTCCGAAAAAGCCCGTGGCCAAGCCGGTTTGGCGGATGTGGTGGTGACCAACCACGCGCTGCTGGCCATCGACGCGATCGCCGATGCCGCCGTGCTGCCCGAGCACGAGCTGCTGGTCGTCGACGAAGCCCACGAACTCGTCGACCGAGTGACCGGTGTGGCCACCGGTGAGTTGACCTCCGCCGCTCTGGGCGCCGCGACGCGGCGCGCCACCCGCCTGGTGGGCCCCGAACTGACCTCGCGACTCGAAGCGGCGGCGGCCGTGTTCTCCTCGGCGATCCACGACACCGAACCCGGCCGGATGGATCACCTCGATGACGAACTCGCGACGTATCTGACGTCGTTGCGCGATGCCGCCAGCGCCGCGCGGCAGTCGATCGACCCGGCACCGCGGGATCCGCAGGCCGCGGCCGCGCGCACCGAGGCAGTCGCCGCGCTGACCGAGATCGCCGACACCGCAACCAGAATCCTCACCTCGTTCGAGCCGCCGCTGACCGAGCGGCTGGACATCGTCTGGCTCGACCGCGAGGACAACCGGGGTTCGGTGCGTTCCATCCTGCGGGTGGGCCCGCTGTCGGTGGCCGGTCTCCTGCGCACCCGGTTGTTCTCCCGGTCCACGGCGGTGCTGACCTCGGCCACCTTGACGCTGGGGGGCAACTTCCAAGCGATGGCCGGCGCGTGGGGGCTGGCCGGCGACGAGGCGCCGAAGTGGCGGGGACTGGACGTGGGATCGCCGTTCGAGCACGCCAAGTCCGGCATCCTCTACATCGCCAAACACCTGCCGCCACCGGGTCGCGACGGTGTGGGATCCGCCGAGCAACTCGACGAGATCGAAGGCCTGATCACCGCACTGGGCGGTCGCACCCTCGGGCTCTTCTCATCCATGCGTGCCGCCCGCGCCACCGCCGAGGCCATGCGCGAGCGGCTCGACACCCCGGTGCTGTGCCAGGGCGAAGAGGGTATGTCGGCACTCATCGAACAGTTCGCCGCTGATCCGGCGACGTCGCTGTTCGGCACGCTGTCGCTGTGGCAGGGCGTCGACGTGCCGGGGCCGTCGCTGTCGCTGGTGCTGATCGACCGCATCCCGTTCCCGCGCCCCGACGACCCGCTGCTGACGGCGCGCCAGCGCGCCATCGGAGCGCGAGGTGGCAACGGGTTCATGGCGGTGGCGGCCAACCACGCCGCGCTGTTGCTGGCCCAGGGAGCAGGCCGGCTCCTGCGGCGCGCCGACGACCGCGGCGTCGTCGCCGTCCTGGACTCGAGGATGGCCACCGCCCGCTACGGCGGGTACCTGCGCGCGTCGCTGCCTCCGTTCTGGACCACCACCGACCCCGGCGCCGCCCGGCAGGCGTTGAGCCGGCTGCGCGCGAGTCTCGACAGCACCACGGGCTGACCCGCTCCCGCACTATCCTGGCGAACACCGGACGGGGCAACCCCGGATGTGTTCACGCGAGAGGTGGCCCATGCGCCTGCGACGACCCCGCACACTCGTATCGGCCGGCGCCGTCCTTGCCGTCACGGCGGCGCTCACCTCCTGCTCCACGACGTTGGAGGGCACTCCGGTCTCGGTGTTCGCCGACCCGTTCCGCGTCGCTGGCCTGCCGGCCGTCGACGGCCCCTCCGGTCTGCGCCCCGACGCCAAGGAACCGACCCGCGATGTCGAGGGCACCGACGGCGGGGACATCGACGAGGTCGCCGGCCAGTCCATCAGCGATATCGAGGAGTACTGGAACAGCGTCTACAGTGACGTCTTCCCCGGGGAGTTCCGTCCGGTGTCGGCCCTGATCTCCTGGGACGCCGACGACTACGACGGCACTTTCTGCGACCTGGAAACCTATGGATTCGTCAACGCGGGTTTCTGTTCGATGGACCGCACCATCGGCTGGGATCGCGGAGTGCTGTTGCCGTCGTTGCGCCGCGCAAACGGCGACATGGGCATCACCATGGTGCTGGCCCACGAGTACGGCCATTCCATCCAGCGTCAGGCCAAACTGAACAAACGCGGCACCGCCGTCCTGGTCGGCGAACAGCAGGCCGACTGTTTCGCGGGCTCGTACATGCGCTGGGTCGCCGAGGGCAATTCCTCCCGGTTCTCGTTGAGCACCGGTGACGGCTTGAACAATCTGTTGGCCGGCATCATCACGTTCCGCGATCCGCTCCTCACCGAAGACGACCTCTACAGCGGCGGCGACGAGCACGGATCGGCGTTCGAGCGGATCTCCGCCTTCCAGTTCGGTTTCAGCGACGGGCCCTCCGCGTGCGCCAACATCGACGCCAAGGAGGTGGCGCAGCGACGCGGCGAGCTGCCGGTGCAGCTGCAGGGCGGCCAAACCGGCGAATGGCCGGTCTCGGAGGAGTCGGTGCGCACGCTGGTGGATGCCCTGACCATCCTGTTCCAGCCGACCAACCCGCCCGCGCTGAGCTTCGACGCGGAGTCGGCGAAGGACTGCGAAGACGCCCGGCCCAGCCCGCCGGTGTCGTACTGCCCGGCCACCAACACCCTTGCCGTCGATCTGCCGGAACTCGAGGCGATCGGCACCCCGAGCGGCGACGACGAGTTCTCGGCAGCACTGTCGGGCGACAACACCGCCTACTCGATCCTGATGTCGCGGTACATGATGGCCGTGCAGCGCGAGCACGGCGGGCTGGTGCTCGACAACGCCGCCGCCGGGCTGCGGACGGCGTGCCTGACCGGCGTGGCCACCACCAAACTCGCCGAGCAGGTGAAAACCTCCGACGGGAACACCTTCGCCCTCACCGCGGGCGATCTCGACGAAGCGGTGGCGGGACTGTTGACCAACGGTCTGGCCGCCGGCGATGTCAACGGCGAGTCGGTTCCGGCCGGCTTCTCCCGCATCGACGCGTTCCGGATCGGCGTCCTCGGTGACCAGGACCGCTGTATGCGGCGGTTCCCCTAAAGCGGCAGGCGGACAACAAATCCCGACTCCAGCGCCACCCAGGGCGCTCCGTCGGCGTCGACGGCCAAGCCGTGGGGCTCACTGCCTGCGGGCAGATCGAACGTCGTGATCTCACCGTCGCCGGTGACGCGGGCCAGCTGATCGGCACCCCACAGACTCACCCAGACACCGTCGACCATGTCGGCCACCACGGCGTGCGGTTTGCCCGGAAGGTCGATCTCCTGGATGGCCTCGTGCAGTGGGATGCGGCCGAGTCTGCCGGCGCGGATCTCGGTGAACCACACCGCATCGTCGTGGGTGGCCGTGATCCCGACCGGTCCGGCGTTCGGGGTCGGCAGTTCACGCACGGTGGATTTCCCGGTACGCGGATCCACTCGCGCCACCGCATTTCGCTCGTTGAGCGTGCACCACAGCGCATTGTCCGGGCCGGTGATCACCATCGAGGGCATCCCACCGAGGTGGGCCTCGTCGGTGACCTCACCCTCGGTCGTGACCCGCCCGAGAGTGCCGCGCGTCATCGTGGTGAACCACAGCGCCGAGTCCGGCCCGACCGTCAGCCCGAAAGGCCCACTGCCGTCCGGTAATTCGACAAAACGCAACTCACCTGACGCGGTGATGCGGCCGATCCGGTCGCTGCCGGCGCAGGTGAACCACATCGCCCCGTCCGGTCCCGCCGTGATGATCGACGGCTTGCTACCCGGCGCCACCGGGAACACGGTCGGGTTTCCGGCCCTGTCTATCCGGGCCACCGAGCCGCTGTGCACCAACGTCACCCACATCGACCCGTCGGGGGCGGCCGCCAGCGCATACGGTCCGCCGTCGACGGCGACCGTCAGAGCTGTGCTCATCGAGCCAGCGTGACCAGGCCGAGCTCGCTGTCGCCGGCCAGCAGATCGTTGTGCGGCAACACGCGGACGGTGTAGCCGACGGAACCGGCCACCGGAAGCGGCGTGGTGGTGGCGAACGTCGCCGAGCTCTCCACACCACCGACGTCGGAGCTGCTGACGTGCGTCATCACCACGGTGATGGGATCGATGAGCGTGTCGCCGGTGTCGACACGGCCGAGCACCGCCTGGACCACCACCTCATCCGGGCGCAGCCCGGCCAGCTGGACCACCGCCGTCAGCGTCAGCTGCGAACCCAGCAGCGGGGTGTCGGGCAGCCCGCTGCTGTCGACGTCGGTGATCTCGACATGCGGCCACGCCTTCTGCACACGGTCGCGGAAATCGGCCAGCTTGCGGGCCGTCCCGTATGCCTCTCCCCCGGCAGGTTCGATGGTGCGCCGCAACGATGCCGCCGCCGGAATGTAGTACTTCTCGGTGTAGTCGCGCACCATCCGGGAGGCCAGCACCTTCGGGCCCAGAGCCTGCAGGGTGTGGCGCACCATCTCGACCCACCGCCCCGGCACTCCGGAATGGTCGCGGTCGTAGAACTTCGGGGTCACCGACTCGGCCAGCAGCCGATACAGTGCCGCCGCTTCCAGGTCGTCGCGACGGTTGTCGTCGATGATGCCGTCGGCGGTGGGGATCTCCCAGCCGTTCTCGCCGTCGAACCACTCGTCCCACCAGCCGTCGCGGATCGACAGGTTGAGCCCACCGTTGAGCGCGCTCTTCATGCCCGACGTGCCACACGCTTCGAGGGGCCGCAGAGGATTGTTCAGCCACACGTCGCAGCCCCAGTACAGCAGCCGTGCCATCGACATGTCGTAGTCCGGCAGGAAGGCGATCCGGTGCCGCACCTCGGGCCGGTCGGCAAACCGCACCACCTGCTGGATCAACGCCTTGCCGCCGTCGTCGGCGGGATGCGATTTGCCCGCGACGATCAACTGCAGCGGCCGGGTGTCGTCGAGCAGCAGCTGTTCCAGCCGCTGCGGATCCCGCAGCATGAGTGTCAGCCGCTTGTACGTCGGAACCCGTCGGGCAAACCCGATGGTCAGCACGTCCTTGTCGAATGCTGTTGCGATCCAGCCTAATTCGGCCTCCGAAGCGCCACGCTCCAACCAGGAGCGCCGCAGCCGGGCCCGGACGTCGTCGATCAGCAGCGCCCGCAGCTGAGACCGGATCCACCACAGGTGGCCCGGATCCACCTGCTGCAGCCGCTTCCAGGTGTCCGGCTCGCTGAGTGAACCCAGGTCGTCTGTCCCGAGCAGTTCACGGCCCAGCTCGAGCCACTGCGGGGCCGCCCAGGTGGGCCCGTGCACACCGTTGGTGATCGACCCGATCGGCACTTCGCGCGGGTCGAAACCCGGCCACAGTTCGTTGAACATCTCCCGGCTGACGCGGCCGTGCAGCAGCGACACACCGTTCGCTCGTTGCGCCAGGCGCAACCCCATATGGGCCATGTTGAATTTCGACGGATCGTCCTCGGCGCCGAAGGACAGGATCTGCTCGAGCGTCACCCCGGGCAACAGCGGCGCGGCAACGTCATCGGCGAAGTACCGGCTCACCATGTCCGTCGGGAACCGGTCGATGCCGGCCGGGACGGGGGTGTGCGTGGTGAAGACGGTACTGGCCCGCACCACGGCCAGCGCGGTGCCGAAGTCCAGCCCGGAACCGCTGATGTACTCGCGGATGCGCTCGGCAGCCAGGAACCCGGCGTGACCCTCGTTCATGTGGAAGACCTCGGGTGCGGGCAGCCCTTCCACCCGGGTGAACGCGCGGATGGCGCGCACCCCACCGATGCCGGCGAGGATCTCCTGCTTGATGCGATGCTCCTGGTCACCGCCGTACAGCCGGTCGGTGGTGCCGCGCAGGTCGTGGTCGTTCTCGGGGATATCGGAGTCGAGCAGCAACAGCGGGATGCGACCGACCTGCGCAATCCACACCCGGGCGTGCAGTTGCGCGCCGTCGGGCAGCGCCAGCGACACCAGCACCGGCGCGCCGCCGTGTTCGGTGAGCAACCGCAACGGCAAGCCGGCGGGATCCACCGACGGATACGTCTCGTGCTGCCAGCCGTCGGCGGTCAGCGACTGCCGGAAGTAGCCGGAGCGGTAGTACAGGCCGACCGCGATCAGCGGCAGACCCAGGTCGGAGGCGGATTTCAGGTGATCGCCGGCGAGGATCCCCAGGCCGCCGGAGTAGTTCGGCAGCACCTCGGCCACCCCGAACTCCATCGAGAAGTACGCGATTCCGGCCGGCAGCGCAGCGTCCGACGAGTCCTGTTGCTGCTGATACCACAGCGGGCGGGTGAGGTAGTTGTCCAGATCGGCGGCCAGCGCGTCGAGTCTGTGCAGGAACGACCCGTCGCCGGCCAGTTCGTCGAGCCGCGCCGGGGTCACCGACCCGAGCAGGGCAACTGGATCACCGCCGCTGCGCGACCAGAGTTGCGGGTCGATGCTGGCGAACAGCTCCTGCGTCGGGGTGTGCCATGACCAGCGCAGGTTGACCGACAGCTGTTCCAGCGCCGATAACCGATCAGGCAGATGAGCACGGACCGTGAACCGTCGGAGAGCCTTCACGTAGCCCCACCTTACTGAGCGAGCGCCGCGCCTTGTGAGCAACACAGCGGATTGCGCCCCTCCCTTCGGCGGTGCGCGGACACTACGGTTGAGGTGGACGCGAAGTGGTTAACCGAAGTACCAGTCAGGACGACAGAGACGGCAATTCACCGCGCGGCCCCGCCGCGCCCTAGACGCCTAGAGGAGAGCTCGGGTGCCCGGTCGCATCGAGATCGACGACGTCCAGCCAGTTATATCCGGCGGGAAATTCCCGGCAAAAGCCGTGGTGGGAGAGGTTGTGCCGGTGTCCGCCACGGTGTGGCGCGAAGGTCATGACGCCGTGGCCGCCACCTTGGTGGTGCGCTATCACGGCACCTCGTATCCGCAGTTGGTCGCGGGTCCTACCCCGAGCGCGCAACCGGTAGAGCCGATCCCCATCGACCAGATCGTCTCCCCGTCACCGCGGGTCAAGCCCCAGCGCCTGCCCATGTCGGCCGGGCGCACACCGGACGTGTTCCACGGGCAGTTCGTTCCGGACGCGGTGGGCCTGTGGACCTACCGGGTCGACGGGTGGGGTGACCCCATCGCGACCTGGCGCAAAGCCATCACCGCAAAGCTCGACGCCGGCCAAGGCGAAGCCGAGCTGTCCAATGACCTGCTGATCGGCGCCAAACTCCTGGAGCGCGCCGCCGCGGGTGTCCCGCGCCAGGATCGTTATCCGTTGATCCAGGCCGCCACCAAGCTGCGCGAACCCGGCGACCCGTTCGTGCGCGCCGCTACCGCACTGTCGGCGGATGTCACCGCCCTGCTCGAGACCTACCCGCTGCGCGAACTGTTGACCCGCGGCGACCAGTACGGCGTCTGGGTCGACCGCAGCGACGCCCGGTTCGCGTCCTGGTACGAGTTCTTCCCGCGTTCCACCGGCGGCTGGGACGCCGACGGCAACCCCGTACACGGAACCTTCACCACCGCCATCAAGGCACTTCCGCGTATCGCCAGGATGGGTTTCGACGTGGTGTACCTGCCGCCCATCCACCCCATCGGCAAGGTGCACCGCAAAGGCCGCAACAACACCGTCACCGCGGCCCCGGGCGACGTCGGCTCACCATGGGCGATCGGCAGCGACGAAGGCGGGCACGACGCCGTGCACCCGGACCTGGGCACCATCGATGACTTCGACGAATTTGTCGCCGCCACAAATGATCTCGGCATGGAGGTAGCCCTCGACCTGGCGTTGCAGTGCGCGCCCGACCACCCGTGGGCCAAGGATCACCGGCAGTGGTTCACCGAACTGCCCGACGGCACCATCGCCTACGCCGAGAACCCGCCGAAGAAATACCAGGACATCTATCCGCTGAACTTCGACAACGACCCGGCCGGCCTCTACAACGAGGTCTTGCGGGTGGTGAAGTTCTGGATCGACCACGGCGTGAAGACCTTCCGAGTGGACAACCCCCACACCAAGCCGCCGGACTTCTGGGCGTGGCTGATCGGCCAGGCCAAAGCCTACGACCCGGACATCCTGTTCCTGGCCGAGGCGTTCACCCGGCCGGCGCGGCTGTACGGCCTGGCCCGGCTGGGTTTCACCCAGTCGTACAGCTACTTCACCTGGCGCACCGCCAAGTGGGAGCTCGCCGAATTCGGCAAGGAGGTCGCCGCCCGCACCGACGAAGCCCGGCACAACATGTTCGTCAACACGCCGGACATCCTGCACGAGAGCCTGCAGCACGGCGGCCCCGGCATGTTCGCCATCCGGGCGGTTCTCGCGTCGACCATGAGTCCGGTGTGGGGCGTGTACTCCGGCTTCGAGTTGTTCGAGCACCAGCCGGTTCGGGAAGGTAGCGAGGAGTACCTGGACTCCGAGAAGTACGAACTGCGGCCCCGCGATTTCGACGCCGCGCTGGCCGAGGGTCGGTCGCTGGAGCCATTCATCGCCCGGCTCAACGAAATTCGTCGCATCCATCCGGCACTGCGCCAGCAGCGCACCATCCACTATCACCACATCGACAACGACGCGCTGCTGGCCTACAGCAAGTTCGACCCCGAGACCGGCGACACCGTACTGGTGGTGGTGACCCTCAATCCGTTCGGGCCTGAGGAAGGCACCCTGTGGTTGGACATGAGCGCTCTGGGTATGGAGGACTACGAGCGATTCTGGGTCCGCGACGAGATCACCGGAGAGGAATACCAATGGGGTCAGGGCAACTATGTCCGCATCGACCCGGCCAGGGCAGTCGCGCATGTGCTGAACATGCCGCTCATTCCGCCCGACAAGCGCGCAGTTCTGCTGCGGCGCGAGTGAAAGGAGCGTCACGATGACTCACTCGGGAACCCAGAAAGACACCGTCAGCAAGCATCTGGCACCGGATCCGTCTGATCTGGACCGGCTGGTGTCCGGTACCCATCACGACCCGCACGCCCTTCTGGGCGCGCACGAATACGGCGACCACACCGTCATCCGGGCATTCCGGCCGCACGCCACCGACGTGGTGGCGGTCATCGGAGGTGTGCGATATCCGTTGCAGCACATCGACTCCGGGCTCTTCGCGGTGGCTCTGCCGTTCGCCAACCTGATCGACTACCGGCTCGAGGTCAGCTATCAGTCCTCCGACGGCGGTATCGACACCCATCTGATCGCCGACGCGTACCGGTTCCTGCCCACCTTGGGTGAAATCGATCTGCACTTGTTCGCAGAGGGCCGCCACGAACGCCTGTGGGAGGTGCTGGGCGCGCACCGCCGCTCGTTCACCACCGCCGACGGCACCGTGGACGGGGTGTCGTTCGCCGTCTGGGCGCCCAACGCCAAGGGTGTCAGCTTGGTCGGCGATTTCAACCACTGGGACGGCCAGCAGGCGCCGATGCGTGTCCTGGGCTCCACCGGTGTGTGGGAGCTGTTCTGGCCCGGTTTCCCGGAGGAGGGCTTGTACAAGTTCCGGATCCGCGGCGCCGACGGCAGTGTCACCGACCGTGCCGATCCGATGGCGTTCGCCACCGAGGTACCGCCGCAAACCGCTTCGAAGGTGTACACCAGCGGCTACTCCTGGTCCGATGAGGACTGGATGACCCAGCGCGCCACGGTCAACCCGGTGTTCGAACCGATGAGCACCTACGAGGTGCACCTGGGTTCCTGGCGTCCCGGGCTGAGCTACCGCCAATTGGCCGACGAGCTCACCGAGTACGTGGTCGAACAGGGATTCACACACGTGGAGATGCTTCCGGTGGCCGAGCACCCGTTCGGCGGGTCCTGGGGCTACCAGGTGACGTCGTATTACGCACCGTCGTCGCGGTTCGGCGCGCCCGACGATTTCCGCTATCTCGTGGACCGGCTGCACCAGGCCGGCATCGGCGTCATCGTCGACTGGGTGCCCGCCCACTTCCCCAAGGACGCGTGGGCGCTGGGCCGATTCGACGGCACCCCACTCTATGAGCACGGCGACCCCCGTCGGGGGGAGCAACTTGATTGGGGCACTTACGTTTTCGACTTCGGCCGAGCCGAGGTGCGTAACTTCCTGGTGGCCAACGCCTTGTACTGGCTGCAGGAATACCACATCGACGGGCTGCGGGTGGATGCCGTCGCCTCGATGCTCTACCTGGACTACTCCCGCCCCGAGGGCGGCTGGTCGCCGAACAAATACGGCGGCCGGGAGAACCTCGAGGCCGTGCAATTCCTGCAGGAGATGAACGCCACGGTGCACAAGCTCACCCCGGGCATCGTCACCGTCGCGGAGGAGTCGACGTCCTGGCCCGGTGTCACCAGGCCGACCAATCTCGGCGGCCTGGGCTTCTCGATGAAGTGGAACATGGGCTGGATGAACGACACCCTGGCGTTCATCAGCCGCGACCCGATCTACCGCAGCTACCACCATCACGAGATGACGTTCTCCATGCTGTACGCGTTCAGCGAGAACTACGTCCTTCCGATCAGCCACGACGAGGTGGTTCACGGCAAAGGCACGCTGTGGGGCCGGATGCCCGGCAACGATCACGTCAAAGCCGCCGGCCTACGCACCCTGCTGGCCTACCAGTGGTCACACCCGGGCAAGCAGCTGCTGTTCATGGGCCAGGAATTCGGCCAGCGTGCCGAATGGTCCGAGGAGCGCGGCGTCGACTGGTACCAGCTCGACGAGCAGAGCTTCTCCACCGGCATCCAGGCATTGACCCGGGACCTCAACGGCATCTACAAGAGCCACCCCGCGCTGTGGACGCAGGACACTCAGCCGGAGGGCTACTCCTGGATCGATGCCAACGACTCGGGTAACAACGTGCTGAGCTTCCTGCGGTTCGGTAAGGACGGCTCGACGCTGGCGTGCATCTTCAACTTCTCCGGCTCCGAGCACAGCCAGTACCGGCTCGGACTGCCGTTGGCCGGACGCTGGCGTGAGGTGCTCAACACCGACGCCACCATCTACAACGGGGGCGGCGCAGGCAACATGGGCGGGGTGGACGCCACCGCCGATCCGTGGCACGGCCGGCCCGCCTCTGCGGTGCTGGTGTTGCCGCCCAACTCGGCGTTGTGGCTCGAGCCGGAGCGGCCCGAGTAGCCGATATCAGTACAGGGCGTTGGCCAGCTTGCGGCGCCCGGCGATGACATCCGGGTCCGCGGGGTCGAACAGGTCGAACAACTCGATCAGTCGAGTCCGCACCCGGGTGCGGTCGTCGCCGAAGGTGGCCCGCACCAGTGCCGTGAGACGGTCGAAAGCGCCACTGACGTCCTGGCTGAGCACCTGGACGTCGGCGGCAGCGAACGCCGCGTCGATATCCGAGGGCGCCGCGTCGGCGAGTGCCACAGCGTTCTGCGGATGTGCGGTGGCGCGGGTGAGGAAGTCGATCTGGCGCACCGCGCCTTTGGCTTCGACGTGGCCTGGATCGTTGTCCAGGATGGCCTGGTAGGCGGTCTTGGCGGTGGCGAAATCACCGTTTTCGAGTGCTTCGCGCGCCGACGCCAGAGCCGGGTCCACTTCCTCGGGCTCACCCTCGGCGCCGCCGCTGAGCTTCCCGGCGGTGGCACTCAGCAGCGAGTCGATCCACTTGCGCAGCTGATCAGGCGGCTGCGAACCCTGGAAGCTGGCCAGCGGCTGGCCGGCTGCCAGCGCCACCACAGTCGGGACGGCCTGCACACCGAACGCCTGGGCCACCCGCGGCGTGGTGTCGACGTTGACGGTGGCCAGCGCCCACTTGCCGCCGTCCTGTGCGGCCAGGCCGGAGAAGTCCTCCACCAGCTGCACCGAGGAGTCGCTGCGCGGAGTCCAGAGCACGACCACCACCGGCACCTCGTTGGACCGCACCAGCACGTCGGACTCGAAGGTCGCCTCGGTGACCTCCGTACCCGGCGGCGAGCCCGCGGAGGTGCCGTCTGCGGCGCCTGCGGCGGGCTGCTGTGCCCGCTGCTTGAGCCCCGACAGGTCAACTGCCCCGGCCATCGACGCGGCAAATGCGGCCCCGGCCGGGGGGCGCCCAGGAGATCCAGGTCTCGTCACGCCCTCAAGTCTGTCACGTCGCCTCGGGTGCGGGCCGCGCTGGTCCGCCCGGCGCAACGCTGCTCCGGACGGCTGGGGCGTCGCCCAGCCGAGCCGTCTTGTCAGCCCATATGAGGAAGATCACACTGCCCAGCGGCACGATGCTTCCCAGCAACGCCAGCAACCATGTGCCGATGCCCCATTTGTAGGCGATCCCGGCGAACAGCGCGGCGACCAGGAAGGCGACGAAAACACCGCCGTGCACCGGCCCGAAGATCTTCACGCCGATCTCGGTGCGGGGGGATCCGACGTACTTGAAGAACATCCCCACCAGCAATCCGACCCAGCTGACGGCTTCCAGGAGAGCCACGAGCCGGAAGCGTCCTGCCGTGGACCGAAGATCATAAGCGCTAGACATGGCCCCTATTGTGCCTGACCGGCGCGCTGGCTACTACGCCACGTCGTACGAATCGGTGCCGTAGGTCAGGGCGCCCGCAGGATCAGGGCGTCCCCTTGGCCGCCGGCCCCGCACAGCGCCGCGACGGCGTACTTACCGCCGGTGCGCTTGAGTTCGAGCGCCGCATGCAGGGTGATCCGGGCGCCCGACATCCCGATCGGGTGCCCCACCGCAATGGCGCCGCCGTTGGTGTTCACCTTGTCCAGGCTCACGCCGAGTTCCCTGGCCGAGGCCAACGACACCGCCGCAAACGCCTCATTGATCTCGATGACGTCAAGCTCCTCGATACTGATGCCCTCCCGGGCCACCGCCTTCTTGATCGCATTCGCCGGCTGGCTCTGCAACGTCGAGTCCGGACCCGCCACCACCCCGTGGGCGCCGATCTCGACCAGCCACTCCAGGCCCAGCTCCTCGGCCTTGGCCTTGCTCATCACCACCACGGCGCAGGCACCGTCGGAGATCTGCGACGCCGACCCGGCGGTGATGGTGCCGTCCTTGCGGAACGCCGGACGCAGGCCCGACAGCGACTCGGCGGTGGTGTTGGCGCGGATGCCCTCGTCCTCGGTGAACTCGATGGGATCACCCTTGCGCTGCGGAATCGACACCGGCACCACCTCGTCGGCGAACACCCCGTCCTTCCACGCCGCCGCGGCGCGCTGATGAGACCCGGCCGCGTACTCATCCTGCTCAACGCGGGTGAATCGATCCTGATCATTGCGCTGTTCGGTCAGCGCCCCCATCGGCTGGTCGGTGAACACGTCGTGCAGGCCGTCGTAGGCCAGATGGTCCAGCACCGTGACGTCGCCGTATTTGTATCCGGCCCGGCTGTCCATCAGCAAGTGCGGCGCCTTGGTCATCGACTCCTGCCCACCGGCGACCACCACCTCGAACTCCCCGGCCCGAATCAGCTGATCCGCCAGTGCAATCGCATCGATGCCCGACAGGCACATCTTGTTGATCGTCAACGACGGGACATCCCAGCCGATGCCGGCCGCCACCGCGGCCTGGCGCGCCGGCATCTGCCCGGCCCCGGCCGTCAACACCTGGCCCATGATCACGTAGTCCACCAGCCCGGCATCCACCCCGGCTCGCTCCAAGGCGCCCTTGATCGCCACCGCACCCAGGTCAGACCCCGAAAAATCTTTCAACGCCCCCGACAGTTTGCCGATCGGGGTCCGCGCTCCAGCAACGATCACCGACGTCGTCATAAAGTCCTCCAGAGTGGATGTGAATGGCCGATCGGGCCACCGGCAGGTGTGTGATCCTGCTGAAAAGGTTACCTTTGCGTTATGACCACCGAGCAGCTAGATACCCAGTCCGTCCTGGGCACCACGACGCCTTCTGCCCTGGTCACCGCGATCGATCACGTCGGCATCGCGGTCCCGGACCTGGCGGAGGCCAAGAAGTGGTATCACGACCACCTCGGCATGATCGTCCTGCACGAGGAAGTGAATGAGGAGCAGGGCATCGTCGAGGCCATGCTGTCGGTGCGGGGCGCCCCCAAGGGCAGCGCCCAGATCCAGCTGATGGCGCCCATCGACGACTCGTCGACCATTGCGAAGTTCCTCGACAAGAAGGGCCCGGGCCTGCAGCAGCTCGCCTACCGCACCAGCGACCTGGACACCCTCTCGACACGTCTGCGCGACCAGGGTGTGCGGTTGATCTACGACGCTCCGCGGCGCGGTACCTCGAACTCCCGCATCAACTTCATCCACCCCAAAGACGGTGGCGGCGTGCTCATCGAGCTCGTCGAGCCGGCCGCGGATTCACACTAGATTTCTCACGACCACCGTCGGGTCGGGCTGCGGGTAGCCCGATTGGCCCAGCACGGCGTGTGCCAGTGCCGACGGTCGTCGACGGCGTTGTCCCCCAGATCGGCCGGCCAGACCACCACATGAGCGGTGCCGACTCGTATCTCGTGGTCGCAGCCTGGGCAGCGGTAGGTCTTGACGGCTCTGGCGCCGGGTAGTTGCACCACCTCGTAGTCGTACCCGTCCGGCCCCACCTCGATCCGCCGCGACTGGAACAGCGGGCGGACCGGCTGCTGCCGCCTGTCCGCCCTGCGCCTGCGGCCCATCAGAACAGCCGGAACTCGTCGCTGTCCATACCGCGCATCTGGTCGTAATCCAAAGTCAGACAGCGAATTCCGCGGTCGGTGGCAAGTGTGCGCGCCTGCGGCTTGATCTGCTGGGCCGCGAATACCCCCGCCACCGGCGCCAGCAGCGAATCGCGGTTGAGCAGTTCCAGATAGCGGGTGAGCTGTTCCACGCCGTCGATCTCCCCGCGCCGCTTGATCTCCACCGCCACCGAGCGGCCCTGTTCGTCGCGGCACAGCAGGTCCACCGGACCGATGGCGGTCATGTACTCGCGCCGCACCAGGGTGTACCCCGCACCCAGGAGCTCCACGTGTTCGGCCAGCAACTCCTGCAGGTGTGCTTCCACGCCGTCTTTCACCAGCCCCGGGTCAACACCCAAGTCGTGGCTCGAGTCGTGCTCGATCTCCTCCAGTGTGATCCGCAGCTGTTCGCCGGCCTTGTTCTCGACCACCCACACCAGACGATCGTCGGTGCTGTCCTCGGTGAGCCAGCACGGCGGGCTCATCCAATTCAACGGTTTGTACGCCCGGTCGTCGGCGTGGATGCTGACCGAACCGTCCGCCTTGACGAGCAGTAACCGCCGCGCCGAGGGCAGATGCGCGGTCAGACGGCCGACGTAGTTCACGGTGCACTGAGCGATGACAAGACGCACGCGAACCACCTTAGGCGGCGACCGATACCGTCGAGGGACGAGACGGTTGAGGAGCCGCCCAACCCCGCCCAGCGGCGACCGATACCGTCGAGGGACGAGACGGTTGAGGAGCCGCCAAGTCGAGCTCAACGGATGGGCGCGCCCACTAGGCTTGCGCCACCATGAATGCCAACCCGACGCTGGCGCAGCGCCTCGGCCGCGTGCTCGAGTCCGTCACCCGCCAGAGCGGTCGGCTACCGGAGGCGCCCGAGTACGGCTCCTGGCTTCTGGGTCGGGTCGCTGAGACCCAGGCGCGACGCCGGGTGCGCATCCAGGCGATCCTGACGCTGTTGATCATCGTGGCCAACCTGATCGGCATCGGGGTGGCCACGCTCGTCGTGATGGTGGCGTTCCCTCAGCCCAGCGTGTTCGAGCCGGAGGTCCGCTGGATCACCTACGGCGTGGCCCCTGCCTACATTGCGGCCGCACTGGTGGTCGGGATCTTCTGGGCCACCCGACGGGTGATCAACAACGTCCGCTGGGCCATCGAAGAAACCCCGCCGACCCGTGATGATCAGCGCAACACCTTCTTCGCGCCGTGGCACCTCACTCGGGTACTGCTGGCGCTGTGGGGCGGCGGCACCGTTCTGCTGACCACACTGTTCGGCCTCGAGGACACCCGCTACATCGCGAAGTTCCTCTTGGGCATCAGTTTCAGCGGCATCGTGGTGTCGGCAAGCTGCTACCTGTTCACCGAGTTCGCGTTGCGCCCGGTCGCCGCCCAGGCACTCGAGGCCGGCCCGCCCCCACGCCGGTTCGCCGCCGGAATCATGGGCCGCACGATGGTGGTGTGGATCCTGGGCTCAGGGGTTCCCGTGCTGGGCATTCTGCTGGCGGCCATCATCACCCTGACGCTGCGACACGTCACCCCCACGCAGTTCACCATCGCGGTGATCATCCTGGCCGCCTTCGCGTTGATCTTCGGCTTCACCTTGATGTGGATCCTGTCCTGGCTCACGGCGACACCGGTGCGGGTGGTGCGCGCCGCCCTCAGCCGCGTCGAGCACGGCAACCTGAACACCAACCTGGTGGTGTTCGACGGCACCGAACTCGGCCAGCTCCAGCGCGGGTTCAACACGATGGTCGCGGGCCTACGCGAGCGGGAACGGGTGCGCGATCTGTTCGGACGGCACGTCGGTCGCGAGGTGGCGGCCGCCGCCGAGCGGGAACGTCCGAAGCTCGGCGGCGAGGAGCGGCACGCCGCGGTGATCTTTGTCGACATCATCGGCTCCACCCAGCTGGTCACGGGCCGCCCCGCGGCCGAGGTGGTGCAGTTGCTCAACCGATTCTTCGCCGTCATCGTCGACGAAGTGGACCGCCAGCAGGGACTGCTCAACAAATTCGAGGGTGACGCGTGCCTTGCGGTGTTCGGCGCCCCGAACCGGCTGGAGTGTCCCGAGGACGCCGCGCTGGCGGCGGCCCGGGCCATCGCCAGGCGGCTCGTCGAGGAGATCCCCGAGTGTCAGGCCGGAATCGGCGTTGCGGCCGGCCAGGTGGTGGCCGGCAATGTCGGCGCACGCCAGCGCTTCGAGTACACCGTGATAGGCGAACCCGTCAACGAAGCAGCGCGGTTGTGCGAGCTGGCCAAGTCCGTGCCGGGCCGGCTACTGGCGTCGTCGGATACCATCGAGGGCGCGACCGAAAACGAAAGACGCCATTGGACTTTCGGTGAGACCGTGACGCTGCGCGGTCACGACGAACCCACCCGGCTGGCGCTACCGGTCCAGCTCTGACTGCTCCTGCAACCAGCGCTCGGCCTCCTTGACCGCTTCTTCCAGAGTCGTGAACGCCGTGGCGTCGAACCGGTGTGGAGAACGGATCACCGCCCCATCGGGGTCCACCAGCAGACCTGTCTTCCCCTGCTGTCGCAGGGCAGAACTCATGCCGGCCAACAATTCCCGGGCCGGGTCGTTGATGGTGTCCAATCGCGATACGTCCAGCACCGCCACATCCAGATGGCCGCACTCCCGGCTGACCGTTCTGAGCACCTGCTCCGCCCCGGCGAACAGGAGATCGCCATGCACCTCATAGACCCGCACATTGTCGACGGGTTCGTACACCGCGCGGATGGTCGAACGGGACTCACGACTGACGGTCAGGAAGTGCAACCCGAGCTGGCGAGACAGGCTGCGGCACACCCGAACCCCACGAACACTGTTGCCCTTGGCATCCAACAGCGGTGAGTAGACACCGATTCCGAGCTGACCCGGAAGTACCGCCATGATGCCGCCGCCGACACCACTCTTGGCCGGCAACCCCACCCCTGTCACCCAGTCCCCGGCGGCGTCGTACATACCGCAGGTGACCATGACGCTGAGCGTGCGCTGCGCCACGTGATTGTCGGTCACGCGCCTGCCCGTCATCGGGTTCACGCCGCCGCGCGCCAGGGTGGCACCGATGCGCGCCAGATCGGTGCTCGTCACTTTCAGAGAGCACTGCCTGAAGTACACATCGAGAACCTCGTCGGGATCGCCTTCGAGCACCCCGAAACTCTGCAGCATGTAGGCGATCGCGCGGTTGCGGCTGCCGGTGGCCTTCTCCGAGAGGTAGACCTGCTCGTCGAGGTGCAACTGCCGGCCGGCGCACGCGGAGTAGAAATCGCGGATGCACTCGAATCGCTCGTCGGCGTCAGCGCCCTCGATCAGTGACACCGCGGCTATGGCACCGGCGTTGATCATCGGGTTCTTCGGGGTCTTGCTCACGCGGTCGACACTGATCTCGTTGAACGCCTCACCCGAGGGTTCCACACCGATCTTCGCATCCACTGCCTCCTCACCGAGCTGGTGCAGGGCCAGCGCGTAGGTCAGCGGCTTGGAGATCGACTGGATGGTGAATTCGACTGTCGCATCGCCGGATTGATAGACGTGGCCATCTGCTGACGACAGGGACATGCCGAAGCCGTTCGGGTCGACACCGGCGAGCTCCGGGATATAGGCGGCCAATGCCCCCTCGGTGCACATCGCGTGCTCTTCACAGATCCGATCGAGGTACTGCTGCACCAACTCCGCCACGCCGCGATCCTAGCTGGCAAGATCGCAGACGTGACCCTGCCCAAGACCATCACCGCGACCACCGTCCTGCTCGCTGCTGCGTGCCTGACCGCTGCGCCCGCTGCCGCAGACGATGACACATTCGTCGGCGCACTCGAGATGATCGGTGTCACCGCCGAGAGCCCTGCGGCGGCGGCGGAGATGGGACGGTCGGTGTGCGCCGGTTTCGATGCGGGGCAGGCCCTGCCCGTCGTGGTTGAGCAGTTGTCGGCCGGTCATGACCTGTCATTCGAGACGGCCAGTATGGTCGCCGGCTTCGCGGTGGCCGAGTACTGCGACCATCATGAGAGCGCGTTGAGGCTCGGGTAGCGTTCCGGCGTCAGGGGCGCGGTGAGCATCACCGGGCACTGCGCCATGAATCGCGGTGTGCGCCCACGATGTTCGTCGGCGGCGTGCACAGTGAACGGATGTAGCAGATACATGTCCCCCGGTGCACCCGTCGCATGCACCACCGGCCGCTCCCCGCTCGCCGCGTCGACAATCGGTCCGGCCTCCATACCGTCGAGCAACGCCGGGCCGAGGACGCCGGCCACGTCGCGATGAGAGCCGACCCGGATGCGGGTCGGGGCGTCGTCCTGCCCAACCTCGGACAGCAGGGTCAACAGCAGAAGCGTGTGCGGTGCACCACTGACCCACCAGGTGCCATCGGCACCCGGGGTGTTCAGATCGATGTGCCACCCTCGGTCCTGGGCCGGCGGTGACACCGGGAATCGAACCGGGATGTTGCCCAGCGCACCGCGCGGCACCCACCCGCCGGGGCCGCAGATCATGTCCAGAGTCTCGGCCAGGCGGCGACTGCCCACCAGGGCGCCGAACGGCCCGCCGCCGGTGAGATCGGACACCCACCTCACCGGCTCGGACCACCCGTCCGGGTCGTCAGGCCCCAAGTTCAGTTGTCTCCACAGCCGTGCCCGCGCGTCGTCCGCCGCCGAGCGCAACTCGGGCTGTTCGATCTTCAGATATCCCTGTGCCATGAACGCGTCGACATCGACCACAGCAGCCAGCGTGGCACGTCAAGCTCCCGGAGCGCCAACGATTTATCACCGCAGGTCACGAAAGCCTGGCGGTAACAGTTCTTTTCACGAATGTTCAGGCTCTGCGCAGTTCGAACAGCGGGATGGGCCGTTCGGTTTTGGCCTGATAGTCCGCCAGCACCGGCGCGAGTTCGGCCACCCTGGAGTACAACCGATTTCGCTCTTCACCGGTCACCTCCCGCGCGTCGATATCGTAGACCTCGGTGCCCACCTCCACGCGTGCACGCGGATGCGCCCGAAGATTGTGCACCCACGCCGGATCTTTGGCCGATCCGAGAAACGAGCCCGCCACGAGCATTCGGCCGTCAACGGTCAGATAAGCCAGCGGTGTCACTCGCGCCTTCCCGGACCGGGCGCCCGTGGTGTGCACCAGCAGGACGTCACCGCCGGGCAGACCGGCGATGGCCCCCTGGTTCGCCCTGAACTCGGCAATGACACCGCGATTGAATGCGCCGAGCGCCGCAGGATCGGACGCCAGCTCGGCCTTGTTGATCTGGTTCATCGGATCACCTCCCGGTACCAGCTTAACCGGACCGAGGTCCGGTTGGCAGCCGCCACCGCGATGTCGTAAACCCGCCAGCGGTGTCGGTGCCCGGGTGTAATCGTGGTACCCATGCAACCCGGCATCCATGACGACTTCGATCGTTGCTATCGCGCCGTGCAATCCAAGGATCCGCGATTCGACGGCTGGTTCGTGACAGCCGTGCTCACCACCAAGATCTATTGCAGGCCCAGCTGCCCGGTGCGTCCCCCCTTCGCCCGCAATGTCCGCTTCCTCCCGACTGCGGCCGCCGCGCAGCAAGCCGGCTTCCGCGCCTGTAAGCGTTGCCGGCCGGACGCCTCCCCAGGGTCGCCGGAGTGGAATGAACGCGGCGACGTGGTGGCCCGGGCCATGCGGCTGATCGCTGACGGCACCGTGGACCGGGAGGGCGTGACGGGTCTGGCCACCAAGCTGGGCTACACACCGCGCCAGCTCGAGCGGCTGCTGAACGCGGACGCCGGTGCCGGGCCACTGGCGCTGGCTCGAGCCCAACGCGCACAGACCGCGCGAGTGCTCATCGAGACCACCGCGCTGCCCTTCAGTGAGATTGCGTTCGCCGCGGGTTTCGCCAGTGTGCGGCAATTCAACGACACCGTGCGCGAGGTCTTTTCCTCCACGCCAACGGAGTTGCGCCGCCAGGCCGCCAAGGGCACGCCCCGCACAGGAAACTCGGGCACCCTCACCCTGCGGTTCGCGGTCCGGGCCCCATTCACGTACGACGGGGTGTTCGGCCATCTGGGCGCCACGGCGGTACCGGGTTGCGAGGAGGTTCGCGACGGGGCATATCGCCGCAGTCTGCGGTTGCCGCGCGGAACGGGCATCGTCAGCCTGACGCCCGCCACCGACCATGTGCGGTGCAGCCTGCACCTGGAGGACTTTCGCGACCTGTCCGCGGCCGTGGCACGGTGTCGCCGGGTACTCGACCTCGACGCCGACCCCGAAGCCATCGACGCCGCCCTCGGTGAGGACTCGGCGCTGCAGCCGTTGGTCGCCAAGTCCCCGGGCCAGCGGATACCCCGCACCGTTGACGAGGCGGAGCTCGCGATACGCGTCGTGCTGGGCCAGCAGGTGTCCACGAAAGCGGCACGGACGCACGCGGCCCGGCTGGTCGCGCACTACGGCATGCCCGTCGCCGACCCAGCCGGTGGCCTCACCCACACCTTTCCCACCCCCGAGGAGCTGTTGCAGCTGGACCCGATGCGCCTCGCCGTGCCCCACACCCGCCGGCGTACCGTCATCGCGCTCATCGAGTCATTGGCCAGCGGCGAGCTCGTGCTCGACGCCGGATGCGACTGGCAACGGGCCCGCGACCAGTTGATGGCATTGCCGGGAGTGGGGCCGTGGACCACAGAGATCATCGCGATGCGGTGCTTCGGCGATCCAGACGCCTTCCCCGCCTCGGATCTCGGGGTCCGGGCCGCCGCTGCTCAGCTCGACATACCCGACGGCGTACGAGCGCTCACCGAATACGGCAGCAGATGGCGCCCGTGGCGCTCATACGCCACCCAATATCTCTGGACCGCACTGGACCACGACGTCAACCACTGGCCACCGCGAGGGCCTCAGAAAGAAACGAAGAAAGCAGCATGATCCGATACCGCGTGATTGACAGTCCCATCGGCCTACTCACACTGGCCGGCAGAGGGCCGGTGCTCACGAATCTGCGAATGGTCGATCAAACGTATGAGCCTGACCGGGCCGACTGGACACTCGACGATCGCGCATTCCCCGACGCAGTCGAACAATTGGCTGCCTATTTCGCAGGCGAATTGCAACAATTCGATCTGCGGCTGGAATTCCAGGGCACACCATTTCAGCAGAAAGTCTGGGAAGCGCTTCGCACCATTCCTTACGGCGAAACCAGATCCTATGGCGATATTGCGCTTCAAATTGGAAGCCCGACGGCTTTCCGTGCCGTCGGTTTGGCGAATGGACATAATCCGATCGCCGTGATCGTCCCGTGCCACCGGGTTATCGGCGCGAATGGCAGTTTGACCGGATTCGGCGGCGGGCTCGATCGAAAGCGGATGCTGCTCGCATTGGAGCAGAATGTGGCGTCCTTGACGCTGTTCGATTGAAAGTCTGGAAATAGAAATACCCCCCACGGGTGTGGGGGGTATTTCTGAATGTGTGTTCGGCGGTGTCCTACTTTTCCACCCG